>JANMQQ010000454.1:0-16477 GCA_031370545.1 Gammaproteobacteria bacterium | reverse complement strand
TGGTGTATCCAGATCAAATTTGTAGTGCTTGGCGATGGCCGACATCATCTGGAAATAATACGCATTGCGCCGGTCCCAGCCGCGCACCGCGCCGCCCGCCAGACTCAACTCGGGATGCGCCACGATGTGGGCCGGATCGAAGAATTGTTTGACGCCCAGGCCATCGCAGCCTGAACACGCGCCCGCCGGATTATTGAACGAAAAGATGCGTGGCTCCAGTTCGTTGATGCTGTAGCCGCAAGTCGGGCAGGCGAATTTGGCGGAGAACACCCAGTCATCGCGTTTTACATCATCCAAAAAAGCGACACGCGCGACGCCGTCGGCCAGCGTCAGCGCGGTTTCAAACGATTCGGCCAGGCGTTGCTGCAAATCAGCGCGTACTTTAAAACGGTCGATCACCGCTTCCAGCGTGTGTTTCTTGCGCAAGTCGAGCTTGGGCGCCTGTTCCAGCTCCACCACCTCGCCGTCGATGCGCGCGCGCACAAAACCCTGCGCTCGCAATTCATCCAGCACGTTGAGATGTTCGCCCTTGCGCTGCTGAATCACCGGCGCGAGCAACATCACGCGCGTGCCTTCCGGTAATGACAACACCTGGTCCACCATCTGGCTGACGGTTTGCGCGTCGAGCCGCACATCGTGCTGCGGGCAACGCGGCTCACCTGCGCGCGCAAACAGCAGGCGCAAGTAATCGTAAATTTCGGTGATGGTGCCGACGGTGGAGCGCGGGTTATGCGAGGTGGATTTTTGTTCGATGGAAATCGCCGGCGACAAGCCTTCAATGTGGTCGATGTCGGGCTTTTCCATCATGGACAGAAACTGCCGCGCGTAGCTCGACAGCGATTCCACATAGCGGCGCTGACCCTCGGCGTAAATCGTGTCGAACGCCAGCGACGATTTGCCTGAGCCTGATAAACCGGTGATGACGATCAGCCGGTTGCGCGGCAGGTCGAGATCAATGTTCTTGAGATTGTGCGTGCGTGCGCCGCGTATGCGAATGTAGTCCATGGCCTTGCTTAACAAATGGGAAGAGGCGGCTACTATACGGCGTGGGTGTTGGGGGAGGCAAAGGCCGGAGGTTGTTAGTCCGACGAAAGTGCAACAGCACGCTTCGGAAAAGCACGCAGCAGTTTGCGGTCCATCGTTACGAGCTGGGTGTCGAGTTGCATTGCCAGCGCTGCAAATTCGCAGTCGTATGCCGAGCAGTCGTTGTCTTTCACCAGTTTAAGCACCGCCAGCGAGTCAACTTCAAACTCCGAACCCTCCAGCAGGCTTTCCGCCTCGCGTTGCACGCCGCAGGCTTGGTCAAGTGTGAGTGTCTTCCGCCGGATGTAACCGGCCAGGATATTGCGCAACTCGCTGCGCCACAGAATGGGCGCGGCCCACTCGGGGTCACTCTCCAACAGCGCCTCAGCGGCAGCGGTGTGCTCGCCCGGCAAGTACAAATAAGCGATCACGTTCGTGTCCACCACGATCATGGGCGGCCTTGGCGCTTCACCGTGTCAATGTCGTGCGCGCTGAATTTACGCTTCGGCAATGCGCCCCGTAGCGCGCGTGCGCGCGCCAACCGCTCCGCAGGCGTCAGCTTGGTTGGCAATAACACCGCCTCCAGGCACACGATGGCTTCACTATTCAAGCTGCGGCGGTGCGCTACTGCGGAAAGTTTCAAGCGTTCGTACACAGAGTCTGGAATGTTTTTTAGAGTCAGCGACGTGGGCATAGTATTCTCCAACCAAAGTGGAACCATTATGGTTTCTATCGGCGCAGTGGTCAATGACTTGCGTCTCGGCGTGACCGTGCTGCGGCGTAAACCAGGTTACGTATTACTGCACACCAAAAAAACGGGGTGGCAGGAAATCCCGCCACCCCGTTTTAAAAAACCGGCCGAGGCCGTGGTCGAATAACTCTTAGAAGTAGGCGTTCTCGCTCTGCGTCGGCGTATTGGTGACGCGCACCAGCGAGCCGGGTGTTTCGGCATTCATGAAAAAGACATCGGTCTGAGTGGAGTTGGACCCGTCACACAACATATTGGCTCCGTAGGCGCCGCACCCGATGTCGGTGATGTCGGTCGGCACCGTTCCCAGCACACCCACTTCAGTCTTGCTCGCGGCGGCGAAGGCACGCAGCGTGCCGCCGGCAAAGCCCTTGCCCGCGCCCAGCGCATCGTAACCCTCGGCGCGGATGATGGTTTGGATTTGGATGGGTGGCAAAACGTCTGAAAAGTTCAACGATGTTCCAAAGTCCACCCCTTGCCACTGTGCATTGGCAGTCTCGGATTTGTTGCTGCCGTCGTCATCGATCACGCCGGCGGTGGGAACGCCACTGACGGTTTTTTGGTAATAGATGCGATTGCCGCTGGATACGTTGGTATTGAATACGAACGCCCCGCCGTTAACCAACATGCTGGCTGCCCCCCCGGTCTTGGCCACCGCCTTGATTCCAGTAGCCGTTGAATACAGCAGCTTGCCGGAAGAAGTTTTCAAGTTGACGATGTCGTCCGCATCCGTTATCAGCGGCGTCGCCGCCGCGCTGCCATCCGCCGGTGCCGTGTAAATCGACTTAGGCGCGTTGCCGGTTGAAAAGTAGAACTTGCTCGCGTCTTTGACGACGGTGTTGACATACGAGTTGATGCCGCCGAGGGTATAAATCGCCGCCGACAACGTGTTGGTGTTGCCATCGTACACAAAGAGCTTGTTGTCGATGTTCAGCAAAATCAGGTCTCCGTAGCTCAACTCCTCATTTACGTAGCTGGTGATCGGCTTCAAACTCGCACCGCAGTTTGCGAAATTGACGTCGCAACGTTTCAGTGCCCCCGCGTCGTTGACCAACCAGCCGGATAGCGCAGCCGTTGTCAAGTCTAGCAGGGCACTGACTGGTTTTTTGGCTGCTACCGGGGTGTCGGTAGCGCCCATGCCCAGCCGCACCATTTTGTAAACATCGTCACTGTTGCCGCAGGTGGCGTTCGGTCCAGGCGTTGAGTAAATCATTTGCGAGTTATCCGGATTTGCGAAGTCCTGACTGCCGCGTTCGTAGCTGCATATTTTGTCCGCCGCCATCTCGCTGGAAAGCTGCGTGGGTGTGGGCGCGCCGCTGCTTTTCAGTGCGCTCGCCTTGTATATTTTACCGTCGGTTTTGGCGTAGGCGATGGCGTAATTATGGAAATCGTTGAAAGTCTTGGTTGCGGCATCGTAGCTTCCAGCCCAAAAAGTGGGGATCGACCAAGACGATAGTGTCGTCCCGGCCTCCACCGTGATCGGGCTGGCCGGAGCGGCGGGATCCACAGCAGTGATGGTACTGCTACCGCTGTTGCTGCCGAGGTAGAACAGGTATGAGCCGCTACCGGTGATGGGCGTCGGCGTCGGTGTCGGTGTGGAAGCGGGACCCGGCGTCGGTGTCGGAGTGGGAGTAGTGCCACCCGAACCACCACCACTCCCACCACAACCGGAAAGACTCGCGGAGAGACTCAGCGCCCCCAGCACCAAAAATGATTTCACAACATTCTCAAACAACATGAAATTGACTCCTGAAAAAATTAAATTGTTTCGGACACGACCGGAAAGAATTCAAATGCACTTCGGCAGCGCCGCCTTGGTGCTGCCCCGGTTGGCGACTGAATCCGAACCGCCTGAGTGCCCCCCAAAATGCCAAGGCGCACAGCGTATGTTGCGGGTGGGGGGGGGTAGTCAAGACATATGTTGGCCCCATGTACGCCGCCTCGGCAGCGTGCGGCGCCAGCGGCGCGCAATCGCCTAGTAAAGCAAGCCAATTGGCTGGGTTAGCCGCTTGCGGCATAACCCGGGGATGCTTTCTCCCTTCACTCCTTACTGCGCCCTGATGTTGGACCCTATCGCAGACTTGTCGGACTGAGTCGGAGCAGCTTGCGGTGGCTTCAAATTGTACATACACTCAGAGTGTGCGCATTACCTTCGACCCAGGCAAGAACGAGCGGAACATCCGTGAACGCGATTTGCCGTTCGAGCTGGCGGTGGAGTTCGAGTTCGATACTGCGTATATCCAGGCTGATTCGCGGCGTGAATATGGCGAAACGCGATATGTTGCGCTCGGGGGGTTGCGCGGTCGGTTGCATGTTTTGTGTTTCACGGAAACCGCCGAGGGTATTCGCGTCATCAGCTTCCGCAAAGCAAATGATCGAGAGGTAAAGCTCTATGCCAAAGTCTAAGTCGCTGATGGATGCCAAAGGCGAAGTCCGCCCGCTGACCGCTGCCGACATGAAGCGCTTTCGTCCTGCGAAGGAAGTGCTGCCCGCCACGTTGCTCGCCAAGCTCAAAGTGCGCGGTCCTCAAAAAACTCCTACCAAAGAGCGCATCACGATCCGCCTTTCGCCCGAGGTTGTGCAGCGCTTTCGTGCCACGGGTGACGGATGGCAGACACGGGTCGATGCGGCGCTCAAGGACTGGCTGAAATCTCACAAGCCCGCCAAAATCTGAGCATTAAGGCGGCATGGGGTTTAACCCGATCATCCGGCGGGCAACGCTCGCCCGGCAAAGCAATTCGAGTGCTGGAAGTACGTTCCCGCTCTGGAGACCAAGCTGCTAAGATACCGGCTCTGCGCAAATTGAAGCAAAGGATCATCGAGTGAAGTCTCCTCCCCCCCGCCCCGTCATCAATTTATTGCCCGACGAACGTCGCGCGGCAGTGTCGTTGGCGAGCATTTACGCGCTGCGCATGTTGGGCCTGTTCATGATCCTGCCGGTGTTCGCGTTGTATGCCGAACAGTTGCAGGGCGTCACGCCGATGTTGATGGGTTTGGCCATTGGCATGTATGGACTTACGCAAGCGATATTCGGCATTCCGGTCGGGGCATTGTCGGATCGGATTGGCCGCAAGCCGGTGATCATCGGCGGGCTCATTATCTTTGCGATGGGCAGTGTCATCGCGGCGCTGGCGGATTCAATTTACGGCGTAATTCTCGGTCGCGCGGTGCAGGGTGCGGGTGCGATCTCGGCGGTGCTGATGGCCTTGGCGGCGGATTTAACCCGTGAAGATGTGCGTCTGCGCGTGATGGCGACCATCGGGGCTACGATTGGTATTTCGTTCGCGTTGTCGCTGGTGCTGGGTCCGGTGTTGGATCGCTGGATCGGCGTGCCGGGAATTTTCTGGTTGATCACAGCGTTGTCGCTGGGTGCGATTTTCGTGTTGCAATTCGGCGTGCCGCAACTCAATGGGTTGCCGATACCGGCGGCGGCGCAGCCGGGGCAATTTAAAGAGGTGTTGGCGGACCGTCAGCTGTTACGTTTGGATTTCGGTATTCTCGTGTTGCACATGATTCTCACCGCGATGTTTGTCGCGCTGCCGCACGCGCTGCGTGATCAGGCAGGCCTTGCGGCACCGCATCACTGGTATGTGTATTTGCCGGTGATGTTGGTGGCGATGGCGCTGATGGTGCCATTTATCATCAAGGCGGAACGCAAGCGGCAGATGAAGCCGATTTTTGTCAGCGCTATTCTGGTCGCGAGTCTCGCGCAGTTCGGCATCGCCTGGTTCTACGACTCGTTGCCGGTGCTGGTGGTGTTGCTCATCGTGTTCTTCACCGCGTTCAATGTGCTGGAAGCCAGCATGCCGTCGCTGGTCGCAAAAATTGCGCCGAATACGCGCAAGGGCACGGCGATGGGAATGTTCTCGACGGCACAATTTCTCGGCGCTTTTTTAGGCGGAACCTTGGGCGGGTGGGTCAGCACGCACTATGGGTTGCAAGGCGTATTTTTATTTTGCGCCACCGCCGCAATGTTGTGGTTTGCGGTCGCCTTTAACATGGCGTCGCCGCGTTATTTGAGCAGCCACCAGATTTCGGTGGGCAAGGTCGAGCCGTCTGCCGCAGCGCAATTGGCATTGCGTCTTACGCAGATTGCCGGTGTGGCGGAAGCCAAGGTGGTGCCGGAGCAAGGCATGGCGTATTTGCGCGTGGACTGGAACGCGCTTGATCACGAGGCGTTGCAGAAAATCAGTGCAGCGTAAAGCAACGGTTACAGCAGAGGAGGTGTGTCATGGCACGTGGAGTAAATAAAGTAATTTTGGTTGGCAATCTCGGCAAAGATCCCGAAGTGCGGTACATGCCGAGCGGTGGCGCAGTGGCTAACACGACGCTTGCCACGTCCGAGTCATGGAAGGACAAGCAATCGGGTGAGACTCAGGAGCGCACTGAGTGGCATAACTTGACATTTTATGGAAAGGTCGCCGAGATCGCTGGCGAATATCTGAAAAAGGGCTCGCAGATTTACGTCGAAGGCAGCATTCGTACCGAAAAATGGCAGGACAAGGAAGGCAAGGATCGTTTCACCACCAAGATCATTGTGAGCGACATGCAGATGCTGGGATCGCGCAATGGGGCAGGTGCGCCGTCGAGTGAAAATCCGCGTTCATCTTCCATGCCTAGCCAAGCCGAGGGCAGCCAGTCACGTTCATCAGCGGGAGCCAGCAGCGCGAAGGCTGATCAATTTGACGACGATATTCCGTTCTAATGCGTTCAGGCCGCGCGTCACGCGACGTGCGGCCTGATGATTTTCAGCGAAACAGTTTCAATCCTGAGGTCGTCCCCAGCGTTTTAATCACGTCTTCATGACCGTTGATTTTTGCCAGGTCCAATGCCGTGAGGCCGTTTTTATTTTTCACGGCGATTTTGGCACCCGTGCTCAGCAGCGTTTTGGTCATATCGTTGTAGCCTTTTTCGGCGGCGGCCATCAGCGGCGTGGTGCCGAATTCATTCACCGAGTTGACGTCGGCACCTTTGTTGACGAGCAGTTGCGCCAGGCCAATATGACCGCGTGTGGTTGCGAAAAATATTGCCGTGTTGCCCGTGTTGCTGCGCGCGTCCAAGTCGATGCCACGTTTAATCAGCGCCTCGACCACGGCAGTGTGGCCATTCACTGCGGCGCGCATCAGTGGAGTGATGCCGTGCTCATCTTTGGTCGCGGGATCAGCGTTGTTGCTCAATAACAGCTTTACTGCCTCGAGATTGCCGCGTGAGGCCGCATACCAAAGTGCCGTGCGCCCTTGCTTATCGCGGCGATTGTTATCGGCCTTGACATTCGCGAGTAGCGTGACCACACCGAGATTACCGTCGTTGGCGGCCTTCATGAGTGCGGTTTCGCCTACAGCATCGACTGCGTTGGTATCAGCATGTTCGCGCAATAGCAGCTGAACGGTGTCGCGTTGCCCTTGTGCCGCTGCAATCATTAATGGTGTGAGTTGGTGCTTGTTACGGACATCAATCTGGGCACGACGCGACAGCAAGGTTTGGGCGGCAGCTGCGTAGCCGCGGCGTGTGGCCAGATGCAACGCGGTATCACCGGCAACATCTGCCCGGTCGATCTTCGCGCCGGCATCCAGCAGCATGGTAATGATGCTCGCGTGGCCTTTGCTTGCCGCGTACATCAATGCAGTGCGGCCTTCTTCGTCGGCGCTGTCAACCACCGCTCCCTTGCTCAGCTGCACGCGCACGGCTTCTTTGTTGCCGTTAAATGCGGCGATCATCAGGGGCGACCACTGAAAAAAGGGTCGGACGTCGGTCGGCGCCGGTGTGGTCGCCACTGCGGCGATAGCATTGCCGCTTGCGCTCAGCAACATCAGCGACAATAGAATGATGAGATTCAACATCGGATCAGCAACATCACGTAGGTTAATTCGATTAGAATACAAGGAATTTTTTCGCTGTCGATTGTAGCACGACCGTTTCAGTATTCACCGTGAGTGCCGATGCCAGGAAGGTATCGAGATGGAGCATCATATAAGCGCGTGCTAAGGACATTGTGTGTGCCGATGAGTAGATCAACCGTGTTGTGTTCTCTTCCAAGAAATTTATTCCTGCGGTCTCTTACGCTGACCTGCTGCGCGTTGTTATGGTCCGTTGTCCTGACGTTCTCCGCGCATGCCGAATCGCTTGAGAAGGCAATTGAAGCTTACGATTTCAAAGAGTATCAGGAGGCGGCGCAGTGGTTGCGCCCGTGGGCGGAAAAAGGTCAAGTCGAAGCGCAATACCGTTTGGGCACGCTGAATGAGAACGGGCAGGGCATCGCAAAAAATCTCGAAGAAGCTAAGCGCTGGTACCGCAATGCGGCTGCACAAGGACATGTGCGTGCTCGCCGCCGCCTGGAAGCACTGGAAGGCAAAACCACTCGCGACAGTAACGAAACCGTCGCCATAAAATGGTATCTGGATCTTGCCGAGCAGGGCGATGCTGATGCGCAATACAATTTGGCGTTCATGTATGAAACCGGCTTCAGCGTGCCCAAAGACAACGGCAAAGCAGCGCGTTGGTATGAGCCCGCAGCGGAAAAAAAACATGTGCTGGCGCAGCTGCGGCTGGGCTTGATGTACTTGGCTGGGGCCGGGGTGAAACAAAGCGAAATTCAGGCAGCCAAATTGCTGGGCACGGCGGGCGAGCGTGGTAACAAACTTGCCGCGGGTGTGAACGAACTACTGCTGGGCAGTAGTCCCGAACTCCCCCTCAACAAATCCGAAATCGCTGAAAAATTGCTTGGCATTTCGGCCAAGGATGAGAAGCGCGCTTTGGCTTTTCTGAGTGCTTCAGTGCAAGAAGCACGCGCGGTGCGTGAACGTGATCTAGCCAACCGAGAGGTGCAACTCGCCAAAGGCAAAGGTATCAAGTCTGCGCTGGAACAAGACACCAATGTCGAGTTTGGTTTAGATGCGCAGGGACGACGCACTATCAAGTGGTATCAGCGCAACGCTGAGCGTGGTTCAGCCACCGCACAATTCCGGTTGGCGAAATACTACGAGTTAGGTAATGAAGTACCTGCGGATATGAAAGAAGCGGTACGCTGGTATCGCAGCGCCGCTGAACAAGGCTATCCGGAAGCGCAGTTTTATTTCGCAATGCTCAATTTTTACGGCATCGGTGTAGATCGCAATGAAGTTTTGGCGCAATCGCTCATAAAAGCGGCGGCGCAGCGGGGACACAGTGCCGCAAAGCGCGCGTTTGAAGGAGCTAGCTCCATGACCGAACGGCAGTCGATGTCGATGTGGTGGTTGACGCGTTTTGGTCAAGAACAAAACGGGTTGGCGCTGCAGCAGGCGGGTAATTTGTACGAGCTGGGTCGTGGCGTGCACGCCGATATCAATGACGCAAAAAAATACTACCAAGCAGCAACTGCTGTCGGGCTTAAATCCGCGACTCAATCATCGGTACCAAGTACCCGGCGTGTTGCAGCTGGGACGAACGCTCCCGCACGTGTGGCAGGGCAAGACAAAATAAAGCCCGCGACGGACGCGCAAGCTGCGCCAGGTGATCGGCGCGCACTCACGGCGCTGTTCGCGCAGCCTTGGGTTAAATATTCGATTTTTGGCTTGGTCGCGCTACTGCCGATCTCGGCATTTTTTTGGGTGGCAGTGAAAGAAAAACGGCGTATGGAGGAAGGCAGGAAAAAGGCCGCCAAGCGACCCGTCGTTACGAAAAAGCCCGGACATCCACACGCCTAGCGCGGGTTAAACCGTGCCAAATTTGGTCTCAATCTCGATGCCGAATTTTTTCAGCATCGGCGTCGGCAGAACGCCGCCTGCGCAAATAATCACTGCATCATTTTTGAAGTGCTGAACTTTGCCGCCATGACTGATTTCTACGCTGTCGGGCTTGATAGCCTGGATTTCGGATTCCAGTAAAACTTTGACCCGACCTGCGGCTTCATGCTCGGTAATTTTGTGAATGTTCTTGTCTGCTGCACGCGAATACGCTTTCCCACGGTAAGACAGGATAACGGTTGATCCCGGCTCGTCGGCGATGCTGTTCGCAGCTTCCAATGCACTGTTACCGCCGCCCACCACAAGCACTCTTTGGTTTCGATATTGTTCCGGGTCGATCAGATTGTAGGTGACTTTTGGCAGGTCTTCGCCTGGCACATCAAGCGTTCTAGGCGTGCCGCGTCGGCCAATGGAGAGCAACACGTTTTTGGTGAGATAGCGGTGTTTATTGGTCTCAAGAATAAAGCCGTCGTCGGTTTTGGTAATGTTCTCCATGCGCTCCAGGTAGTTAATGCGCACGCCGGTTTTCTTGGCGACGTCTTGCCAGAGCGCGATGATGGATTCTTTTGTGGTTTCGCGAAAATTCACCTTTCCGTAGATTGGTAACTCTGCGGGTGCGGTCATGACAATTTTCCCGCGCGGGAAATGTGCAACCGTGCCGCCCAGCGAATCCTGTTCGATGGTTACAAAGCGCAGTCGATTTTTCAGCGCGCTCAGCGATGCTGCAAAGCCCGCAGGTCCGGCGCCGACAATGACCACATCCAGCGCGTTACCCTTGCCCACTCCGGGCTTTTTCATGATGTACTCCATCGCCTGGCGACCCTGTTCAATCGCATTTCGGATCAAGCCCATTCCGCCCAATTCTCCGGCGATGAAAAGTCCTGGCACATTGGTTTCAAAGTTGGGGTTAACGACGGGAATATCCTGTCCACGGCGGGCAGTGCCAAACACCAGCGTGATGGCGTCTTGCGGACAGGCTGCTTTGCAGGCGCCGTGTCCGATGCAGTGACTTGGGTTTACCAAAAAGGCTTTGTCATTGATGATACCCAGCACGTCCCCTTCCGGGCACGCGGTTACGCAGGTGCCACATCCAAGACATTTGTTGTAGTCGATGATGGGATGCAGCGTCGCGGGCTCTGCGCCAGTCTGGGTTGCGACCTGCATTTTCTCGGTACTACGTTGCGAACTTTTGCGTTTGATGCGGCGGAAGATGGTCCAAGTAACAATTAACGGTGTGAGATAAGCCAGTAATTTAGGGATGTCTTCCGCACTATTGATCGACAACAGAAAGAACAAGTCCTTCAGGAACTGAAATAATCCATCCATATCAATGCGCCTGCCCCGATGACGGATTGCGGGTAACTATATAAGGTGTGCAGTTCTAGCCGAGTTGCGGTTTATACGCCGCTTTTCTTTGAGCATTATTAAGTCAATAGCACGTGATTGTAAAACAACTTGCACTGATTAAATACTGCGTAACTGTGCGGGTGGGGTCGTTGTGAATCAGCCGCTCGTGCGGAATAAGTCAGTAGTACGCTCGGGTCGTGTTGCTGTGTTCCCGAGCGGCTTCGGACTTTTGCTGGTGCGTGCCAGTGCTTGTCGATACAATGCGCTGCGCTTTGGCCAGTGATCATTTGGCATAATTCGCGGTACGTCCCAGCAACATGTTGTGCATCCCATCACACGGAACACGGCAATTCAGTTGTTAGAGTGTGTCTGCCTCACGCGCAAACATTTGCGCCAGGACATTCCACCTTCAGGGAGTGTTAAACAAATCATGAAATCTTTAGCGCCAATTCTTGCGGTAGCAGTATTGCTCATCGTCGCAGCGTTTATCTTTTTGTCGGGTGACGAGGGTGCGACAAAGGCTCCGCCGATTGCGAATTCTGTGATGGAATCTCCGGTCTCTGCACCTACAGGTGTGAGTTCAGACATGAATTCTTCGGCTTCGCAGCCGATAACGCCCTTGGCTTCTCCGCAATTACCGAGCAGCGACAAGCCCGGCGCTCCGCAGGTTGCCCCGATGTTGGCTGATTTAGTTGGGCGTCTGGAGGCAAAAGTAAAAACCGATCCGGCCAACGTCAATAATCAGATTTTATTGGCGCAAACCTATTCGGAGCTTGGGCGCACTGATGAAGGCATCACGATGTTGCGTAAGGTGGCGTTAACTAAAGTCGAGACTCCACGCGTTAACGTGGTGCTGGCATCGTTGCTCACCAAAAGTGACAAGCCTGACGACCTTGCCGCCGCGTTAAAACTTTTGGATGACGCGACCAAGGCTGATGCCGCTCAGGCAGGAATAGCAGAGTTGTATCGCGGACGAGTCTATGTGGCACAGGGCAAGAAAGATCTGGCGACTAAAACTTGGAAGGCGGCGTTGAAGCGAATTCCTGCGACTGATAATGCGCGCACCCAGTTAGAAGACGAGCTAGCAAAAACAAAGTAGCGACCACCATGGACGAGGTGGTTTGACCAGTTATCAAGGAAGTTGAACAGGTTAAGTTATTGGAGGTGTAAATCGTGACGCTCCGATTAAAGCAATTAAAGACTTTCCGGGTGATCGTCCCTGAAGCTCATCGGGTGCAGGCGGCTAACTCGGACTTGCTCGAGCCTGCCAAAGCCGATGAAGCGCCGCTCGTCGCACAGGCAAAGCCCAAAGCCGCAACCCCTTCTCCACGCAGTGAGAAACCGGCTGCTAACAATGCCAGCGTTGAGTCGGTTTTTGACGCGAGTGATCAATTTTCCAAGATGGAGTCGCGCGTCGCATTGTCGGCGTTCGGCTTCATTGTGTTTGTTCTGACGGCGGCTTGGTTTAGTTGGGACGAGCAATATTCCATTGTTGGAGATGCGGAGTCTGCCTACAACTACGGGTTGGTCGGTGGCATCATGATGCTTGTCATTCTCGTCTACGCGCTGCGTAAGCGCATCCGCGCCATGAGTCGCATGGGCGATATCCGTTACTGGTACTACTTTCATTTCATTCTCGGCATCGTGGGTCCGGTGTTGATAATTTTGCATACATCGTTTGGTATCCGCTCGATCAACGGCGGTGTTGCCCTGTTCGCGATGCTGATCGTGGTATTTAGTGGGTTCATTGGCCGCTATATTTACACGCGTGCAAGTTACGGCTTACGCACCCATGAGCAGGACTTACAGCTCATGCAGAAACATATTTCAGACGGCGTATTACAAAGTAAACTACCGGCGCTTCAGCAGGTTGAGTCAACGATCAAAGTTTTTACTGATCACGCATTACGGATGCCGGAAGGAGTTGATGATATTGTCAAGCGCATCTTCACCATGCGTTTGCAGGCCAGTGCAGTGTACCGTCGTATTAATAAAGACCTGACGCGTACCATGAATCAACTGGCGCGGGCCGAACGTTGGTCAGCGACTGAATTAAAAGCGCGCCTGTCGCAAGAACGTGACTTGTTGCGCGGCCATCTCGTCGCTGCTGCGAAAATAGGCAAATTTCAGGCGTTCGAAAAACTTGCCGGGCGCTGGCGCATGCTACACGTGCCGTTGCTTTACTTGCTGGTGTTGTCTGGGCTTGCGCATGTTGTGGCAGTCCACATGTATTGATGTAGGGGAGGTCATGGGGAAAATTCGGTTAGGGTTCGCGCTGCTGTTGTTTCTGGTATGTCAGACACTTTCCTTGCACGTATTTGCTGGCGCTAAAGAAGCGGTCGAATCGTTGCTTAGGCCGGGCGACCTGTCAAAAGCCCACGCGCGCTATGAAAAAGAGTGCGACAAGTGTCATGAAAATTTTAAAGCCAAACAGCAAAACAAGTTGTGCCTGGACTGCCACAAAGATATTAACGAAAACATCGTAAAGAAAACCGGGTCACACGGCCGCATCAAAGACATCAAAGAACGCGAGTGCAAAACTTGCCATTCCGAGCATAAAGGTCGAGACCGGAATCTTTCTCCGTTCGATCAGGAATCTTTCGATCACGCTCAGACCGACTTTGCGCTCAAGGGTTGGCACTTGCAGGTTGGGTGCGCGCAGTGCCACAAACCAAATTCAAAGTTTAGTGAAGCCAAAAAAGAGTGCATCGCCTGTCATCGTAATGATGACCGACATAAAACTCGTTTGGGTGAGCTGTGCAAGAACTGCCACGTCGAAGAAGCTTGGAAGACCTCACGTTTCGATCATGACAAAACCAATTTCAAGCTAAAAGAACGCCACAAAGACGTTGTTTGCGCCGATTGCCATCCCAATGAGCGCTACTCAAACACCCCAACGAATTGTTATTTTTGCCATGAAATGGATGATACTCACGGCGGCAATAACGGAAAGAAGTGTGACGCGTGTCATTCCGAGACCGGGTGGTTTAAGGTTAAGTTCAACCACGATAAAGACACCAAATTTGAACTTAAGGACGTGCACGGCAAATTGGCCTGCAAAGACTGCCACGGTGGCAATGTTTACGAGAAGCTCTTAAAGACCGATTGTTTCTCCTGCCACGAAGCGACTGACAAGCACAAAGGACAGTACGGCAAGGAGTGCCAAAAATGTCACACAGTTCAAGGATGGAGCCGCACCGAATTCGAACATAACGAAGACACCAATTTTCATCTGCGGGGCGGTCACAAAAAGATCGCCTGTGAAGACTGCCATCGCGGTCTGCTATTTGAAGAGAAAATCGGTACCGCGTGTTTTTCCTGCCATCGCTTCGACGATGCGCACCGCGGCCAGGAAGGCAAAACCTGCGAACGTTGTCATGACGAACGGGGCTGGGAAACCAAAGTAGTGTTCGATCACAATATTACCAAATTCCCGTTGAGCGGCGTGCACGTCTTTGTCACTTGTGAAGAGTGTCACTCTTCGAATTCATATAAAGACGCCGAAGTTAAATGCGTCTCGTGCCATAAGAAGGACGACATACATAAAGAGCGGTTAGGGCCGAAATGCGAGCTCTGTCATGGCTCCTACGACTGGCTGGCTTGGCAGTTCGACCATGATACCCAATCGGATTTCCCGCTCGACGGCAAACACGACGGCATCGATTGCCATGCCTGTCATAAAGATAAGGTAAAGGACAAAATCGAGTTGTCGATGGTGTGCTACAGCTGTCACAAAGATGATGACGCGCATAACGGAAACTTAGGTCCGCAATGTGATAAATGTCATGTCACGTCTTCATTTAAGAAAAAGAAGCTAAACTAACGAATGCTTTCGCAAGGCTGTTTTAAGAATTTTAGGGTGAAGTGCGCGCAGAAAAAAATAACGATTCAACTATTTGGGTTGCTGTGTAACGGATATGACAAACACTGGACAGGTAAAAACGCTTTCGATATTGCGTTATATGTGGCGCATCTGGTTGGTTTTCGCCACTGGCCTGTTTATGGTTACCGTAGCCCACGCCGCAACGGTTCCAAATCAACGCCTCGCATTTGACCATGTCACCACCGGCTACCTGTTGCTCGGTCAGCATGAGTTTGTTTCATGTGAAGCCTGCCATGTCGGCGGTGTGTTTAAAGGTACGCCCAAGCGGTGCACCGGTTGCCACAACGGTATGATCGCGCGCAGCAAGACGGCCAATCACATTCCGACCACAGCGGCCTGCGATTCTTGCCACAGCGTTACCTCCAGTTTCGCCATGAGCGCGAAAATGGACCACACCACAGTTACCACTGCATGCGTAGCCTGCCACAACGGCACGCTGGCGACTGGGAAACCTTTTGTTGGCCATGTTACGACTTCACTCGACTGCAACACTTGCCATACCACGATTACATTTGCCGGTGGAAGGTTTGCACATACCCCCGAGCAAGTCGGCACCAAGACCTGTTTTGACTGTCACAACGGGACCACGGCAACCGGTAAAGGCCCTACGCATATCAACAGCACTAACGTGTGTTCGGCCTGTCATCAACCCAACACTGTTTGGAGGGTGAAGAGGGTAGATCATAGCCAAATTAACGGTGTGTGCTCGGCATGCCATAACGGGACAATCTCAACGGGTAAGGGCATTAACCATATTCCGACCACGCAAGAATGTTCGTATTGCCACACCGTAACTGACTGGGGTTCGACGCAGTTTAAGCGCTCGCCCGCAAAGGGTGTGTCAACCCCAAATAGAAATTCCGCTTTCCTGCAAAGTAGTGCTGTCCGCACTGGCGTTCGTTGCTGTGGTTACTAAGTAGTGCACTGCCGCCCATCGTGGGCGAGAGACTTTGAGTTGGAAAAATGGCTCCGAGCGGCTTATGGTCAGGAACGCGGCGCTTGAAGTTGAAAGAGTATCATTCAGTGCAGTCCAATTTAGAGGGTGAAACTATGTCGAGCCAAGGTCGGATTTTCCAGGGAAGATTTCACACGCTATTCGTGTCAGCATTGATATTGTTTATCGCCATGGTTACAGCCAGTTGCGGTGAGGGCGGCGGTGCAGCGGGAACAACTGCAGTAGACGCAATTATTCTAAAGGCCGATCCCGGTTCGGTGTGTGAGACGCTGTTAACTGGCGAAATCTATACAAGAACGCCAACTAACTTGTCGTGCAATAAAGGCTCTGATCGCTATACCGCTTATCTGGATGGGAGCAAATCGACTTCCTCTACCGGTCAAGCACTCAGCTACGCTTGGTCGTTTGTGTCTAAACCGACCGGGAGTAACGCGGCTTTAATAGGCGCAAATACGGCCAACCCAAACTTCGTACCGGATAAAGCGGGTCCTTATGCCGTACAACTAGTAGTCAGTGACTCAGGGGTTTCAAGCCCGCGTGCCGTGGCGTTGGTGATGGCGCTCGATCAAGCCACGCTCAATTCAACTTCCCTAGCTACAAGGTCCTACATCTTTCACGGTGGACTCTCGAGTAATTGTAACCAGTGTCATAACGCGACGTTGCCAACACTTCAATCGATGTCCAGCGCACACTTGGCCACGAGTAATCTGTGTCAAAGCTGTCATTCACCTGCAGGTTTCAGCGTCAAAAGCTTTGTTGATCACCTCGAAGTATTCGGTAGCTGTAGCAGTTGTCATGAT
>JANMQQ010000442.1:0-13694 GCA_031370545.1 Gammaproteobacteria bacterium | reverse complement strand
CCAAAGGAGTCGGCGGAAGCGCGGTATCAGGTGATTCTGGTAATTGGCTGCGCGCCAGCAGCAGCTCACGCGAGCGCCGCGCGGACGGTTCGGCATCGACGTCACCCGCCGTGTATTGATGGCGCAGATACTTATATGCTGCTTCCAATTCAACGCTGCGCCGTTCCACTGCTTGCTGGGTAAATTCTGCGCTGTCGATGCGGCGCTCTCCGGTCGCTAATGTCGCGACCCAGTCCTGTTCGCTGTCGTTAAGTTGCTCAAGCTGAAATCGCAGCCGCGTGTTGTCAGCGGGTCGATACACAATCTTGCGCACCATGCCCGCTTGCTCCGCCAGTGCGCGAACCGTGTCCGCAGGAATAACCCAGCCGTGGAAACGGCGTGTGAATTCCAGGTTGGGACGCGCGACTTCAAACAGCGAGAGCAAGTGATAAGCGCAGTTCTCGTCAAAAAAATAATAATCGAAGCGCACCTGCCCCAGCTCCCACGCATGCATGAGCAGGCGCTCGATCTCGTCTGGCGTGAAATTCAATTGGTACTCCCAAATGTCACGATTTTCGAGATGACTGTATTCCTTCACCTTGGTGTAATAAGGCGAAATCGAAAACAGTCCCGGATACAGTCCGACTAAACTCTTAACAATGAATGCGGGTCCACCGTCACCGCCTGGATTAGCGGCGTAGTTGATGGCGTAGGCGAGCAGTCGCGACTGCTCGTTTTGCCCGACCGCATCGACGCGCAGCAACGTATGGCCAAACATCGACGATGGATTGTTGATGTACGCAGCTGGAAATACCAAGGTGAGCATGTCGGGTTGCAACGCGGTGCGCCATGCTGTAAAGCGCTGGCACCTTTGTTCAGGCAAGCGTTGGGTATCAAAATTTAGTGCTTGTTTTAGCCAGTGATAGCGCGCAACAAAACGGCATTGCGGATGCTGCGTTGTGTCGGTTTCAACAATGGCCGGTTCAAAAAATGCGCGCAGTGTCGCATCGAGCTCAGCTTGTGGATTGGTTTTGCCATCGGCCGCGAGATAGAACTTCACGTCATCCGCTTGCCCGGTGACCCCGCTGCTCAGCAAATTATCGCGATAGTGCAATAACGCACGCCATTGCGCGGTCGCGGCAAGATGTTGAAGGTGCGCGGTGTTGATTATTTCGGAGGGATAATCTTCAACAGACGCGTGCGCCGCACAACTACAAAGCGCGCACAGGAAACAAAATATTGAGCGCATTTTCTTCAGGAGCTATTCCTCACTCCGCACATCCTGTGTTCATCCCATCCCTGGACATAAAAAAACACCCAGTGCATAGCACTGAGTGTTTTCTACAACGAGACCGACTTAACCCAGACGAGCGTAAACAGCCAGGTCTTGATCAGCTGCCAGCAGGCGATTCAAAGCTGCCATCACATCTTGCGCAGCAATGCGGTCGGAAGAAATGATTTCGCCGAAATGCGCCTTGGTCATGCTGAAAAAGCGCGCTTTGGCAGTGTCTTCAATGCCGATGAGGTCAGCCAGCGAGCTCAGTGCTTCGCCACTACCGACCGACATGTCTTGCGCCAGCTTGTCCATGTTTGTATCGATGAACATGGAAACTTTGGCGGGCGTATCAACCACGCCATCCGTTGCGCAACCCAAGGTTCCTGAAGTAATACCAAATGTTTGGTTGCCGAGTGTTCCATTCGTAGTTACCGCCAGAACTTGCGGGGCAACGCCTGACTGGCCTTTAAAAATGATGGAGCCAACACCGCAACCCACGTTATTGGATGCCGCCAAAACCATGCTCACTGGTGCAAGAGCAAGGATGACTCCCAGTGCGATATTCCTTTTCATAAAAATGACCTCAAGTTTAGGTGATTGTTGTATCTAGACGACGTTCAAAAACTACCCGCTAATAATAGCGGGCATCGGCGTAACATCAAGTAGTGAATTTACACAACGAACTAGCACCGTAGTAGCATTTACGCAACACGGAACCCGCTGCGGTCCAATCTGGTACAGGACTTTATAACACCGCGACGATGGGTATCACCTTCTGCGCAGCGGATTTATAAACCTCCATCATCTGATGGAATTCAAATAGCGATAAATTTCCGCGCTCAGCGGCGAACAATACCTGCTACACCCCGATTCGTGTCACGGCGACACCCGCCGCCTTCGCAGCCGCAGCTAGGGAACGATCTGCGGTCAACAACGTCAGTGCGTTGGCGTGCGCCAGCGCAAGGTGTAGCGCGTCTAGCGTGCGCAAATTGTGTTTGTTTTTTGCGATCAGGTCGCGCGCTGCGTGGAAGTGTTCCGATTCGATTTTGATTTTTTTGTAGTAACCGTCCGCAACATGTGCCCAGAAAGTTTCCAGAATTTTATTGGCCTTCCGCAGCGTAAAGTCCCGCGCGCGCCGCTTGCGCATGACCAGCGAAACGAATTCCACTTCAGTCAGCGGGCTGATCATCAATGCATCGAGCACGGTGATTGCACGCTCGGCGGCAGCGCTGAGATCCTCCGGGCAGTAATAGGCACCCAGCACGCTGGTATCGACATAAACTGTCATCGCTCGTCACGCTCGCGGCGCACCAGGTCCACCGACGACGTGCCTTTGGAACCGATGGACTGGCGGAACTGCGACAAAGATGGCAGCCGCTTGGCCGCGTGCTCTACCGGAACGAGCCGCGCAACGGGCTTGCCGCGTCGAACGACGACAACCTCCTCACCATGCTCGACCCGGTCCAGCAAATCCGGCAATTGTTCGCGGGCTTCACGCACATTCACCTTCGCCATGACATCGCCCATCCTGTGATGTGTACACATCGAGTGTACACAATTTAACAGATGAAACAACGGCGCAGACGTAAAAACCCGAAGAGGCGCAACTACAACTAACCGAGCGCGATAAATCGCGCCCCTACTGAACCGCCGTAATCGGTATCACCTTTTGTGCGACCGTTTTATAAACTTCCATCTGATGGAAATTCAAATAGCGATAAATTTCTGCGCTCAGTGGTTGCAGGCCGCGCATGCTGTGCATGTATTCGGCGACGGTCGGAATGCGGCCGAGTTTGGCAGTGACAGCAGCGACTTCAGCGGACGACAAATAGACGTTCGCACCTTTGCCCAAACGGTTGGGGAAGTTTCGCGTGGCGGTGGCAACGACCGTCGCGTTGTCGGCAACGCGTGCCTGATTACCCATGCATAGTGAGCAGCCAGGTAACTCCATGCGTGCCCCGGCTTGACCAAATATCGAGTAGTACCCTTCTTCAGTGAGCTGGTGCTGGTCCATCTTGGTCGGCGGTGCGATCCACAGCGTGGTCGGCACGCGACCGGATTTTTCCAGCACCTTGCCCGCCGCGCGGTAGTGGCCGATGTTGGTCATGCATGAGCCAATGAACACTTCGTCCACATGGCTTCCCGCAACCTGCGAGAGCGGCTTGATGTCGTCGGGATCGTTAGGGCACGCGAGCAAGGGTTCTTTAATTTCGGCCAGATCAATTTCGATGATCTGCGCGTATTCGGCGTCTGCGTCGGGTTGCAGCAGTTCCGGATTTTTCAGCCAGGTTTCCATCGCCTCAATGCGGCGCTGCAAGGTACGCGCATCTTGGTAGCCACTGGCAATCATCCATTTCATCAGCGTGATGTTGGAGTTGAGGTATTCGATGATCGGTTCTTGGTTGAGCCGCACGGTGCAGCCGTTGGCAGAACGCTCGGCGCTGGCGTCGGCAAGCTCGAAGGCCTGCTCCACTTTCAAATCAGGCAGCCCTTCGATTTCCAATACGCGCCCGGAGTAGACATTTTTCTTGCCCTGCTTGTCCAACGTCAACAAACCCCGTTGCAATGCAACATAAGGAATTGAGTTGACTAAATCGCGCAAGGTCACACCCGGTTGCATCTCGCCTTTAAAGCGCACCAGCACCGACTCCGGCATGTCGAGCGGCATCACGCCCAACGCGGCGGCAAATGCGACAAGACCTGACCCCGCTGGAAAGCTGATACCCATCGGGAAGCGCGTGTGTGAGTCGCCGCCTGTCCCAACCGTGTCGGGCAAAATCATACGATTCAGCCACGAGTGAATGATGCCATCGCCCGGCCGCAGGCTCACGCCGCCGCGCGTGGTCATGAATTCCGGCAACTCGTGTTGCAGTTTTACATCCACCGGTTTCGGATATGCCGCCGTGTGACAAAAACTTTGCATCACCAGATCCGCCGAGAATCCCAGGCAGGCGAGCTCTTTTAATTCGTCGCGCGTCATGGCGCCGGTGGTGTCTTGCGAACCCACCGTCGTCATGCGCGGTTCGCAATAGGTGCCAGGACGTACACCAGTGACTCCACAGGCGCGGCCAACCATTTTTTGCGCGAGTGTGTAACCTTTGCCGGTGTCTTTGGGTGCGACGGGCCGGATGAATTCGGTCGAATGCACCAGCTTCAAGGTCTCGCGAGCACGGTCCGTGAGCGCGCGCCCGATGATCAGCGGAATGCGTCCCCCGGCGCGAACTTCGTCCGGCATGGTGCTGGGCTTGAGATCAAAGCGTGCCAGTTCGTTACCTTTTAGATCGGTGACGCGGCCCTGCATCGGATAGATCTTGATGACGTCGCCCATGTTGAGCTTGCTGACGTCGCATTCAATCGGCAACGCGCCGGAGTCTTCTGCGGTATTGAAAAAGATTGGTGCGATTTTTCCGCCGAGAATCACCCCGCCCTGCCGCTTGTTGGGCACAAACGGAATATCGTCGCCGATGGTCCACAGCACCGAGTTGATTGCCGATTTGCGCGACGAGCCGGTGCCGACCACATCGCCTACATACGCGAGCGGATGACCTTTCTTTTTTAACTGCTCGATGGTCTGCAAGCCCTCCGGCATTTTACTCACCAGCATGGCCTTGGCATGCAGCGGAATATCCGGGCGGCTCCATGCTTCAGAGGCCGGAGACAGATCATCGGTATTAGTCTCACCCGGCACCTTAAACACCGTGACGGTGATTTCCTGTGCCAATGCCGGGCGCGTATTGAACCAATGAGCGTTCGCCCATGACTCCAGTACCTGCTGTGCATACGAGTTATTATTGGCCTTCGTCACCACGTCGTGAAACGCATCGAACATCAACAAGGTTTTCGACAGCGCCTGCACGGCCAGCGGTGCGAGCCGCGCATCGTCGAGCAATGCAATCAGCGGTTGGATGTTGTAACCACCCAGCATGGTCCCCAATAACTGTGTCGCACGTTCGCGAGTCAACAACGCGCACGTCGCTTCACTGTGGGCCACCGCAGCGAGGAACCCGGCCTTGACATAGGCGGCCTGATCGACGCCCGGAGGCACGCGCTGAACCAGCAGCTCGAGCAGTTCCTGGCCATCCGGTGCATTAGCTTTAATCAATTCCACAACAGCGGCGGTTTGCGCTGCATTCAACGGCAGCGGCGGCAAGCCCAGCGCGGCGCGCTCGGCTAAATGTTGGCGGTAATCGGTCAGCATGGTGGGGTCATCCGTTGAGCTAAAGGGTTTCACGTCACTATAACCAGCGATAGAATACCCGATCCGCAATTAAAGATTGAACGCGCAACTACAAGGAATTCGCGATGGACCTGAACAACCTCACCGCTGTTTCGCCCCTCGATGGTCGTTACGGTGACAAGACCGTCGACCTGCGACCGATCTTCAGCGAGTACGGCTTGAACCGGCATCGCGTGCTGGTCGAAGTACGTTGGCTGCAAACACTCGCTGCGATCCTGGAAATTAGCGAAGTGCCGCCGCTCTCGGTGCACGCGCGCACGATGTTGGATCAGATCGCCAGCAATTTTAGTTTGGAGGATGCGCAGCGGGTCAAGAACATCGAGCGCACTACCAACCACGACGTGAAGGCGATTGAGTATTTTTTGAAAGAACGCATCCAGGGCAATGCCGAACTCGAAGCCGTCAGCGAGTTCATTCACTTCGCATGCACCTCGGAAGACATCAACAACCTATCGCATGCACTGATGTTGCGCGCGGCGCGCACCTCGGTGCTGCTGCCGCTAATGGACGAGTTGATCGACGGCATCAGCGCGCTGGCGCGTACTTACGCTGACCAGCCGATGCTGGCCCGCACGCATGGCCAACCAGCGTCGCCAACTACGCTGGGCAAAGAGATGGCCAACGTTGCATACCGCCTGAAACGTCAACGTCAACAACTGGGCGACGTGCCCCTGCTTGGCAAAATGAACGGCGCGGTCGGCAACTACAACGCGCATCTATCGGCGTATCCGGAGCTTGACTGGTCGGCGATTGCGCAAAAGTTCGTTGAAAGTCTGGGCTTGCAATGGAATCCGTACACCACGCAAATCGAACCGCACGATTACATCGCCGAATACATGGACGCGCTGGCACGCTTCAACACCGTGCTGCTGGATTTTGATCGCGATTTATGGGGCTACATTTCAGTCGGCTATTTCAAGCAAAAAACCGTCGCAGGCGAAGTCGGCTCGTCCACCATGCCGCACAAAGTGAATCCCATCGACTTCGAAAACTCCGAAGGCAATCTCGGCCTGGCGAATGCGTTGCTGCATCATTTCAGCAGCAAGCTGCCGATCTCACGCTGGCAGCGCGATCTCACAGACTCCACGGTGCTGCGCAACATGGGCGCGGCCATCGGCTACTGCGTGATTGCGTTCCAGTCCACGCTCAAGGGTCTGCGCAAACTTGAAGTCGACACCGTGCGCCTGGATGCCGATCTCGACAATAATTGGGAGATCCTGGCTGAACCGATTCAAACTGTCATGCGCCGCTACGGCGTGGAAAAACCTTACGAGAAACTCAAAGAACTGACCCGTGGCAAACGCATGGACCGCGCATCGCTGCACGTATTTGTCGACAGTCTTAATATTCCGGCACTGGAAAAGCAGCGTTTAAAACAACTGACCCCTCAAACCTACACTGGAAATGCGCGCGAACAAGCGGCCGACATTTAATTTTTTTCTGACCCGATCATCAAGAACCTATAGTGCAACTGTGACTCGTTTAGCAGAAGCTCCGGCACCACTCCGTTAACTTAGATCCATGGATTGCACGGGTGGCCGCTGCTCCCTCCCACTTCCCCATGTGCACGGTCATCGGTAATCCTTTATTGCTCGTATCGCGCTCTCTCCATCCACGCGTTACGGGCTTTTTTTTGCCCGCGGTTCGGATGCGCAAAGCGGCAATTGCCCGCGTTGATCCGCTTCGGTTATTGTCGTGCTCTCGTCATTAGATTACTGAGCATCGCATGACCGCCACTTTTGAAACTTGCCGTATCGGTGCAACCGCTGAGCCGCTGGCGCTGGAATCTTCCGCTGACCATGCGGCGGCGGTGCTCGCGCTTGCCACCCAGGCAACGCGCAGCGTCCAGATTTTTTCGCATCAGCTGGACCGACGCGTCTACGATCAGAAGGCATTCATCGAAGCGCTGACGCAACTGGTGTTGCGCAGTTCGCAATGTAAAGTATTGATCCTGGTGCGCGACACGCAGGATATGATTCACAATGGCCACCGTGTGATCGAAGCCATGCGTCGGGTGCCCAGCCGCATGCAACTGCGCAGGGTCCATGAAGATTATCTCAATGCTGCTGAAGAATTTATGATCGCAGACGAAACCGGCCTTTTGCTGCGCCGCATTGCAACCCGCTACGAAGGCTCGGTGAATTTCAATGCGCGCAAAGCCGCCCGCGAACGGCTGAAATTTTTCAACGAAGTGTGGCGGCCCAGTGAACCTGATCCCAAGTTAAAACACCTGTCGATATAACCTATGCGCGCTGTCTTATTTTTCATGGCTTGTGTGTGCGTCAGCAACGCCGCCGCCCTGGGCAACTACCCTGAAGCCAACACCTGCTCCCAGGACAAGCCGTTTTATGCCGTGTGCACGGCGGGTAGCCACGACTTGCAGGGCTGGGTCGGAAAATGTCAAGCCACCCGGGAAGATGCCCAAACAGAAGCCGATGCGCACGCACAAAAATTCCATGCCGGGGTAACCCAATGGACTGGCGTCACGCGCATCAGCCGCGCTGCAAAATATCGAAACAGCGGATTACCGCCCTAGTTTCACCGGCGTTACCGCGCAAGCAGTGTCCATGTTGACCTCGGGCACAGTTACCCCACCGCTGGTCCAGCGCGACTGATTGCCTTTGTTCGTAACCGTACCGACTGTGTCTGGATCTGCGACTAGCCTGACTTTGGCATCCTGAATCATGCAATTTTTTTAGCCTGCCGCCAGTGCTGTTAAGCGGCGGGCGACTTGCGATGCAGAATGCCCGACTGGCAATTCCGCCAGTCACGTTCCACACCAAACCAAGGAGTTTGATATGAACTTGGATATCGTTAAAGGCAACTGGAAGCAGGTCAAGGGCAAGGTGAAAGCCCAATGGGGCAAGCTCACTGATGATCAACTCGACGTCATCGACGGCAAGCGCGTTGAATTGGCGGGCAAAATCCAGGAGGCGTATGGCGTCTCCAAGGACGAAGCTGAAGAGCAGATCAAAGCCTTTGAAAAAGCACGCAGCAAAGATAACCGCCCTAAGAACGTCAGCTGACCGACCACGTTGGTTGTGCGTGACCCTCGCGTCGCGCACAACTTTTAACGTCATCAAAGCCCGTATTCAAAGGTTCCCACACATCATGAGCTTTAGACGCTCTACCCCTTTTTTTGGGTTGATCGGCGGCGTTGCGGTAGGCGTATGTCGCTCATGAGGTCAAAGAGCGATGTACCTGCGCAGGAGCCCTCATTGAGCGCCTCAAAAGCCTCAATGCGCCGAATTCCTGGGACCACCCCGGCGATGAATGATGCACCCACGGCGGTGCTGCTGGTCGCAGGCAATTCCACGGATGCAAGTCTGATTCAGGACGCGCTCGCAAACACCGCCGACACTGCGTTTCGAGTCGAAACGGTTACGCAGCTCGCGGCTGCGCTGGATCGACTGAGCAGCGATATTTTCGAAGTGATCCTGCTTGATCTCACGTTGGCAGATAGTACTGGGCTTGACACATTTGATCAGGTGTTTAAGGCGGCGCCGAATTCTCTGATTTTAGTGCTGAGTTCCGACCAGGATGAAGGCTCCGCACGCGCGGCCGTACAACGCGGAGCATATGACTTCCTTGTCAAGAACCACATCGACGCGCATTGGTTGCCGCGCACCCTGCGCTACATCATCGAGCACAATACGGTGCGGGATAAATTGCGTAACACCGAAAAGCGGTTTCGCTCGATGGAGGTGGTTTTACAAGCGGCAAAAGATGCCTTGTTCGAGGAACAGGAACGCGCCCAGGTCACATTAAACTCCATTGCGGATGCGGTGCTGATCACCGATTTAAATGGCAACGTTACCTATCTGAACCTGGTCGCAGAGGCGATGACGGGCTGGTCTCGACAAGACGCCTTGGGCAGACCGCTTGCGGATGTTTTTCAGGTGATTAACGGCACCACACAGCAAGCGTCCAATCCGGCGCAGCGCGCCATCAGCGAGGATCGGACCGTTGATTTGGCCACCGACAGCGTGCTGGTGCGGCGCGATGGATTCGAATCAGCGATCGAGGATTCCTCCGCACCCATTCATAACCAGAACGGCGAAGTCATTGGTGCGGTGATCGTATTTCATGATGTCAGCCAGTCGCGTGCCATAGCCTCTAAGATGGCTTATCTGGCGCAGCATGATTTTCTTACCGGCTTACCTAATCGGGTCATGTTGACCGAACGGCTGTCGCTGGCCATCGGGCTTGCGCAGCGACATCACAAGCAGGTCGCCCTGCTGTTTTTAGATCTGGACTATTTCAAACACATCAACGATTCCCTGGGCCACGCCATCGGCGATCAACTGCTGCAATCGGTGGCGGCGCGCCTGACCGGCTGTGTGCGTTTCACCGATACCGTGTGTCGCCAGGGCGGTGATGAATTTGTGATCTTGCTGTCCGAAATCGAGCATCCTCACGATGCCGGTCACTTAGCTGAAAAATTGCTGACCGCCCTCGCCGTTCCGCAGCACATTGGCGGGCATGAACTGCATGTCACCTTGAGCATCGGTATCAGCATTTATCCGGACGATGGGCAGGACGCCGATACCGTCATGCAAAACGCAGATACCGCGATGTATCACGCCAAGGCCAGCGGCCGTAACAACTACCAATTCTTTCGCTCCGACATGAATGCACGCGCGGTTCGACGGCTGTTTGTTGAAAGCAGTTTGCGACGCGCGCTGCGCCAAAAAGAATTTGTGCTGCATTACCAACCTAAGATTGATCTTACGTCAGGCGCGATCACCGGTACTGAAGCCCTCATCCGCTGGCTGGACCCGGAGCTCGGCATGGTTTTCCCCGAGCAGTTTGTGCCCATTGCGGAAGAATGCGGACTCATCGTGCCGATGGGTCAATGGGTGCTGCGCGAAGCCTGCACTCAAGTCCAGTCGTGGCTGAACGCGGGCCTGCAGGCGGTACCGGTTGCGGTCAATATCTCGGCGGTGGAATTCCGGCATGAAAATTTTCTGGCGGGCGTGGCGTTGATTCTCAAGGAGACCGGTCTTGCGCCCGGCTATCTTGAATTGGAACTCACTGAAACTATTCTGATGCATAACGCCAAGGCGTCGGCCTTGGTGCTGCAAGCGCTGAAGTCCATGGGCGTGCGGTTGGCCATCGACGATTTCGGCACCGGCTATTCGAGCCTGAGTTATCTGAAACAATTTCCCATCGACACCTTAAAAATCGACCAATCGTTTCTGCGCGATATCGCCACCGGTACCGATGACGCGACCATTTTGAGTGCAGTGATTGGAATGGGCCGGAACCTCAAGCAGCGCGTCATCGCCGAAGGTGTCGAAACACATGAGCAGCTCGCTTTCCTGCGCACCCAGCACTGCGACGAGGGCCAAGGCTTTCAGTTCAGCCATCCCTTGCCCGCCGAGGACTTCGCCTCGTTACTGGTTTCAGGACAGGGTTATCTGCGGCCCACTGAAGACAAAGGGTCAGGACATGATTGACGGGTTACCGGGTGTAAATCGTTTGCGCTTAAGTGGTCTGGCGAACATACGATCTGCACATTTACCGGGATGATGCCAGGATAAGCCACATGGATGTTTACGTGAATTAGCCTGTTGTATTGCGTACTTCGCGCGCGGTAAGCCGCGCGATCTATGACCGGGCAAGGTTTCTTCAACAGGAAACACCATGACATCCCAGCAGGCTCCTCTCAATAACGGTTTGGCTAAAACGCCGACCGGAATTTCCGGTTTCGATGAAGCCACGAGCGGCGGTTTGCCGTGCGGCCGCACGACGCTGGTGGTCGGTGGAGCGGGTTCCGGGAAAACGGTATTTGCGCTGCAGTTCCTGGCGCATGGCGCTCACGCTTGCAAAGAGCCGGGCATCTTTGTGGCATTCGAGGAAACCGCAAATCGTATCATTGCTAATGCCGAAAGCTTCGGTTGGGAGCTCGGCGCGTTAACGCGCCAGAAAAAGCTTTTTTTTGTGGATGCGTATCCGGGGTCAGATATTGTCAATTCAGGAAATTTCGATCTCGGCGGGATGCTGGCGGTGCTCGAGCTCCAGGTCAAGACAATGAAGGCGCGGCGCATCGTGTTCGATGCCCTGGATGTGGTGTTAGCACTGCTGCCCGACCTTGCATCGCAACGGCGTGAAATCTATCGCTTGCACGATTGGCTATTGGCGCACCAACTGACCGGCTTGCTCTCGGCTAAAGCGAGTGGCGACGGAACACGCGACCCGGGCTCGCGGATTTTTGACGTTGCCCAGTTCATGGTGGACTGCGCCGTGCTGCTGAATCACCGCGCGGTGCACGGTGTATCGCAACGCAATCTGCGTGTGCTGAAGTATCGCGGCTCCGGATTTGATGAGAATGAAGCGCCCTTCCTGATCGGCAAACAAGGACTGGAGGTCGCCGTTACGCGCGCGCCGGGCCGTATTTCCGTCAAGGCCACCAGCGAGCGCGTTTCCAGCGGCGTGGAGCGGCTCGATACCATGCTGGGTGGCGGCTATTTTCGCGGTGCCAGCGTACTGATCACTGGCTTCTCCGGCACCGCCAAGACGACCTTGAGCGCAGCGTTTGCAGAGGCGGCCTGCCAGCGCGGCGAGCGCACCCTGTTCGTCACTTTTGATTCGGAACATAGCGAGGTGATCCGCAACCTCATGTCGGTAGGCATCCGGCTGGATCGTTATATGAAAAGCGGGATCTTACGCATGATCTCCGCCCGCACCATTGCCGGCAGTGCAGAAACCTATCTGGTGCGCATCAAGGCGTTCGCCAACGCGCACCAGGCGCGTTGTATCGTGATTGATCCGGTCTCCCTGTGGTCAAACCCGGGCACGGATATGACCACGCAGAGCGTCGCGGACCGCTTGATTCACTGGTCGAAGGGCGATGGCACCACCTTGGTCTGCACCAATCTGCTCGACGAGCTGTCCAGTCAGATGGAAGGCGGCTCACACACGCAAATCTCTACGCTTGCGGATACCTGGATTCACTTAAGTTACGTGGTGCAGGCCGGGGAGCGCAACCGGGGTCTGTCCATCATCAAGTCCCGCGGCACGGCACATTCCAACCAGGTGCGCGAGCTGATCCTGAGCGATAAGGGTGTGACGCTGGCCGACACCTACACCGCAGGCGGGGAGGTATTGATGGGCACGCTGCGCTGGCAAAAGGAAAGCGCCGAGCGTATTGCGAATGAAGTCACCGAAGTCGCGGGGAAGCGCAAGCGCGTCAAGCTCGACACCGACGAGGCCGAACTCGAGGTGCGCGTGAAGTCGCTACAGAAGGAGCTGTTAGCGAAGCAGTTCGAAAAGGCGTTGTTGGCTCGAACCGCAGAGGGTCGCAAGGAGGAGTTGTCGCACCACCGCACTCAGATGAAAGAGTCGCGCGGGGCCGATGCCGTGAAGTCGGGGCGAAAGTGAGCTCGCCATGAGTCGACGCCCGCAGTTCAAATTTTGTCTTTACCTGGCAGGCGACGCGCTCAATTCCGCGCAGGCGCTTGTCAACCTGCGCGCCCTGTGTGAAACCTATCTGCCGGATCGGCACGTCATTGAAATCGTGGACGTGTTCCGGGAGCCAAAGCGCGCATTAGAAGATGGCATCTTCATGACACCCACTTTGGTCAAGCTCGCGCCCCTGCCGGTTCGAAAAATCGTCGGCACTTTGAGCCACACGGCCACGGTATTAATGGCGCTGGGATTGGAGTCGGTCACATCATGAGTCGCCGCAAACGCCTGGCTTCCGCTGCTGATGTAAACGATGAAGTTGCCGGTTTGATCGACGCGCTGCAAGACGTCGAGCAACGTCTGGCGCAACTGACGTCGGATGAGATTGATACCGTGACCAATCGTGACGGCAAAACGTTTGTGTTGCGGCGCGCTCAAGAATACCTGCGTTCCAGTGAGGCTGCCAAACAGGTTGCCATTCTCAACGCATTACCTGCCTATATCGCCTTGCTCGATGCCCAAGGCGTGATCATTTCGGTCAACGAGGCCTGGCGACAATTTGGCCCTGCCGGTGCGATCCAGGGTCCCGGTTATGACGTCGGCGTGAATTATCTGGAAGCCTGCGACAGCGCCGCGTGCGAACTGGTCGCGGCGCATCAGGCCGCAGCAGGTATTCGTTCGGTGCTGGCGGGCCGGGCCAAGAATTTTTCAATAGAATATCCCGGCCACTCCGCCATGCAACAACGCTGGTTGCTGTTGAAGGTCACCCCGCTGGGAAATGACCAAGCGCGAGGC
>JANMQQ010000428.1:0-5283 GCA_031370545.1 Gammaproteobacteria bacterium | reverse complement strand
GGCACGGTAGTCGCCATCAAACTGGTGCAACCGGATTTTCTAGGTGGCCATGTGGCGACGACCTGGGGCTCGATGCGCGCCAATCACACCCAGGGGATAATCTTCGGATGGTTCGGCAACGCGTTCCTGGCGTTTCTCTATTTTGCCATCCCACGCCTGGGGGGCCATCCGGTCATGAGTCGCCGACTTGGCTGGTCGCTGTTTGCGTTGTGGAATTTTGGCGTGGTGTTGTTGGGATGGGTGTTGGTTGCTCTCAATCTGCCAAACGATTTTTGGGCGATCAAGCCGCTCGAATGGACGGAATTTCCGCTAGCGGTCAATTTGGTGACGGAGTTGTGCCTGGTGTTGACGGCACTGCAATTTATCCCGCCGTTGGCACGCAAGCCCAATACTGACGGCATGTATGTATCGTCGTGGTATGTCATTGGCGGGCTGGTATTCACGGCACTCGCCTTTCCGGTCGGCAGCCTAGTGCCGCAACTGGTACCCGGAGCGATTGGTGCCGCGTTTAGCGGCCTTTGGATACATGACGCCATCGGCCTTTACGTCACGCCGCTGGCACTCGCTATTGCGTATTATTTGTTTCCGGTGCGTACCGGACAACCCATCTACAGTCATTTTCTGTCGATGATTGGCTTCTGGCTGCTGTTTTTTGCTTACCCGCTTAACGGCACGCACCACTACGTTTACTCAGCCATTCCCATGGATACCCAGCGCGCCGCGATCGCCGCATCGGTCATCATGGGATTCAACGTGATTCTCGTCGTACAGAATCTCCTCATGTCGTTGCGCGGTCAGGCAGCGTTGGTCAGACGTGACGTGCCACTGCGCTTTGTGTGGACCGGCATCCTGATGTATCTCGTTGTCAGCCTGCAAGGGTCGCTACAGGCGATCATGCCCATGCAGCGTTACATTCACTTCACTGACTGGGTGATCGGCCACTCGCATTTGGCGATGCTGGGCTTCGCCACCTTTGTGACCCTGGGCGGTATCGCCCACGTGTGGGAGCGCAGCGTCGGCTGCCGTTATCACCACGGTTACCTGAACCTTGCCTACTGGCTTATTTTGGGGGGTCTGACAATCATGTTCATCGACCTGACGACGGCGGGCCTGGTACAGGGAAAATTATGGATCAGCGGCGCGCCCTGGATGGAATCGGTCCGCGCCTCGCAGAACTATTGGTTAGTACGCGCCGCCACCGCTGTGCCCATACTGCTTGGGTTTGTGGCGTTCGTTGTCGGCATGCTGCGCAGCAGCGTCGGCAATCGTCCGGTCGCGGCCCATCCGCGTCAGTCCAAAGTCGACACGCAAGCGCCGCACGCCAGCCATGGATAAGCACTCCAATCCGCCCGCGCAAGCCAGCGCACACCGCTGGTTCGGTTTCGCGTATCTGCTGATCTTCGTGGCCGGCGCCGGTTTTTTCCTGCTCTCCTTCGTTGCCCTGGGAGTTCTGCCAGGAATGCGCTTGGCCGATACCATGGCCGCTTACAGTCAAGCCCAGGCCCCGGATTACACCGCCGCCGAACTGCGCGGCCGCCGCCTTTACACGCGCTTGGGTTGTGCGCTCTGCCATACCCAGCAGGTACGTTTTCTGCGCGCGGATGCGCAACGCTGGGGCGCTCCCACCGAGGCCTGGGAAACCCGTTACGACTTTCCGCAGTTGTGGGGGACGCGCCGTATTGGGCCCGATCTCGCACGTGAAACCGGGGTGCGCAGCGATGACTGGCAATTGACCCACTTGTACAACCCGCGCTGGGTTGTTCCGGATTCCGTAATGCCTGCGTTCGACTGGCTGTTCGAGGGACGTCCCGATCGACCCACTGCCGCCGCTTCCGATTTGTTGGCGTACTTGCACACGCTCGGGCGTGCGCGGCAGTCTCTTGCAGGAAACAACCCTGGCGCGCTGATCGACACCCGCATGTCGGCAACGATGCAAATGGAAATCGAGAATTTGTCCGCGCCTTTTATCAACCCGAATCAAGCGCGAGTTGACGATTCCGCGCCGCACTCGCTGCCTGCGGGAGTGGCGGACGACCGGTTGTCCGCGCGCGGTAGCACGCTGTTCGCACAAAATTGTGCCGGATGCCACGGCGTCAACGGCGATGGAAACGGCCTTGCCGCGCCGGGCCTGTCGCCCAAACCCGCCAATTTACGCCAACGGCGATTTTCGACTCCGGGACTGATGCACATCTTATGGAACGGCCGGGCCGGTTCGGCGATGCCGGCTTGGCGTGAGTTTTCCGCCGCTGATCTCGCCAGTCTGGCAGCCTACGTGCAGACGCTGCACCTTGCTCCGGTCGATGCGCCGCAACCCGCCGCAGCTGTCTTGGCCCGAGGCGCCGCCGTTTACGTAGGCAAGTGCCTGCGCTGCCACGGCGTGCAAGGTCAAGGCAACGGTCCGGACAGCGCGGCACTCCTGCCTCGACCTGCAAATTTCAGCATCATGCAACTCGATACCGCCCGTGTCATTCAGGTTTTAGACGAAGGGGTTCCCGGCACAGGCATGCCGCCTTGGCCGGATCTTGCGCCTTCGGATAAGCAGGCACTGAGCGCATTTGTGCGCAGCCTGTTCGAACTTCCCGCAGGACAAAACCCATGATTGCCGCCTTGGTTGGCGCCATCATCTTCATGGTCGCGGCGCTCGTCGGCGTGTGGATTTTTTCACCCGCATTCCGGGTTTGGATCGAGAAACCTAAATACACCATGCTGGAGCGCAACGCAGCGTTTGAGCGTGCTATCAATGAAGAATTGAAGAACCGCACCGATCGGCGTCGTTAGCTGGCGATGGAAATTTTCAAACCCACTGATTCAAACACATCACACAGCGCTAGCCAGATCTACGACATCCCGGCATTCGGCAATGTGAGTCTGTTGCATTTCACCGACTGCCACGCCCAACTCCTGCCCATCTATTATCGCGAACCCAGCATCAACCTCGGCGTAGGCAGTGCCGCGGGCAAGGTGCCGCATCTGGTTGGCGCGCCGCTGCTGGATGCCTATGGAATCAAGGCCGGCAGCCGGCAGGCCTACGCGTTTTCGCATCTGGATTTTTGCGCGGCGGCCCGCGCCTACGGCAAGGTCGGCGGCTTCGCGCATCTGGCAACGCTGGTCAAGCGCATGAAGGCCAGCCGTCCCAAGGCCTTGTTGCTCGATGGCGGAGACAGCTGGCAGGGATCGGCCACGGCGCTGTGGACCGCCGGGCAGGACATGGTCGAGGCATCGCTTGAGTTAGGCGTCGATGTCATGACCGGGCATTGGGAATTTACCCACGGCGCCGAGCGCGTTTTGCAGGTCGTGCGCAATGATTTCAAGGACAAGCTTGCCTTCATTGCCCAGAACATCGTGCGCCAGGACGGCGCGGACCCTGTGTTCGATGCGTATGTCATGCGTGAACAAAATGGTATCCCTGTAGCCATTATCGGCCAGGCATTTCCCCACACACCCTTGGCGAACGGCGGACAATTTACTCCGGGCTGGGAATTCGGGATCGATGAAGCGCACCTGCAGGCGGTGGTCAACGAGGTGCGTGCTAAAGGTGCACACGTGGTCGTTTTGCTTTCGCACAACGGCATGGATATCGATCTTAAATTGGCGGCGCGCATTTCCGGGATCGACATGATCCTGGGTGGCCACACCCACGACGGCGTGCCGGTGCCGAGCGTGGTTAAAAACCCCGGCGGGGCCACCATCGTCACCAACGCCGGGTCGCACGGAAAATTTCTGGCCGTCATCGATTTTGACGTAAAGCAGGGCCGCGTCGCCGACTATCGGTATCATTTGTTGCCGGTCTTCTCGGAACTGTTGCCCGCCGATCCCGGCATGCAGGCGACTATCGAGCGGGTGCGTGCGCCTACCAAAGTCTTCTTAGTGAACCGATTGCCGAAACCCAGCAATTGCTTTATCGACGCGGCAATTTCAACGGCTCCTGGGACCAGTTGATTGTCGAGGCCTTGATGCAGGTCCAGGGCGCCGAGATTGCCTTCTCCCCGGGTTTTCGTTGGGGCACCACGCTCCTGCCTGGACAAACCATCACCCGCGAAAACTTGATGGAGCAAACGGCAATTACCTACCCCAATACCGTGGTGGTGGAAATGACCGGTACTGAAATCAAACAACATCTGGAAAAGCTCTGCGACAAAATATTCAACGACGATCCCTATCAACACCAGGGCGGCGACATGCTGCGCACCGGCGGACTTGTTTATGCGTGTGAACCAGCAGCCACCGTCAATTCGCGCATCAGCGCCATGAGTTTGAACGGACAACCCATAGAAGCGAACAAGTATTACAAAGTAGCCAGATGGGGTGTGGGCAGCGCGCAGTCGGAAGGCGAACCGGTGTGGGACGTGGTCGAGCAGTATCTGAAAAGCGACCCGGTTGTAAAAAACCACATACCCAACGTTCCGCGATTGATCGGTTTGGGTTCAAATCAGGGATTCGCCAATGAGTAATCACATGCCCAAGTAGCAGGAAGGGTGTGTGAAACCACAGATAACTTCGAACCTTTAACCCATTGCAATGCGGGGCCGCGCGCAGCGTGCTGGTGCAGCTGACGCCGGATGGGCTTGCGCTGATCGACCGCGCGGTGGAGGCGCATGTCGAGAACGAACGACGCATCCTGGCATCCATCAAGCCATCTGACCTAGCGGCGCTGAACACCCGCCTGTCACAACTGCTGGCCGTATTAGAGCCTGCCAACGACTGACCCCATCCATTCGCAGTGATAACTAATTACGCAGCACGACACCAGGTGACCACGCAACAACGCCCGTCTCATTATGGCCTCTTCTTCTCAGGTATTTTCCGTTGTAGTAAGTTTTAGTTCACGGCAGCGAAAAATGAGGGCGGATTTTTCAGTGGCCCCTATAAGAATTTCAGGCTCCGACACAACCCCATATGCTTCCAAGTGATCACCGAGCTATTGTGGATGGCGTAGTGTAATTGGGAGCGGGTGCAGACTGAATTGCTTGCGGCAGTTTTAAATAAAGTGCTATGGAGCTGTTAATGTCGATTGTTTAAACTGACCTTGAGTGATCCTTGAGCACAAATGCACTTGGGATCGGTCGCCATCGACTAAAAATCGTTGCTGACGAAAGTCGCAAAAAGATAGTAGGCAGGTTGTACCAACGGCAGCCTAATCGTATCGAACAATCATTCAAATATTTCTGAGGGACAGTATGAAACATTACGCACACGCCATCGTTAAATTGTTGAAAATCGCCGGACTGACCGCCCTCGGATTGTTGCTCGGTGCGTGTGGCGGGGGCAGCGGGGGTGGAACGC
>JANMQQ010000410.1:0-3988 GCA_031370545.1 Gammaproteobacteria bacterium | reverse complement strand
CGAAGGTCGGTGGATCGTGCGCACCCGCCTTCAGCCGCAAGCTGCCGACGAACGCGATCATCGCGCCGTTGTCGGTGCAAAATTCCAACCGCGGATAAAATACCTGCGCGTTATTGCGTTGCGTCATTTCATGCAAGCGTGCGCGCAGCGCGGCATTGGCGCTCACGCCGCCCGCCACCACCAATCGTGACAATCCGGTGTGCTGCAATGCGCGCTGGCACTTGATCACAAAAGTGTCAACAACAGCGTCTTGAAACGCGCGCGCGATGTCGGCCCGGGTTTGCGGGTTTTGGTCAGCGTTTTGCAAAGTTGTGAGCGCAAAAGTTTTCAGTCCGCTGAAGCTGAAGTCAAGTCCTGGTCGATCCGTCATCGGGCGCGGAAAGCGAAACCGCTTCGGATCGCCTTGCCGCGCCAATTTCTCGAGCGCCGGTCCACCGGGATAGGGTAGGCCGAGCAACTTGGCGGTTTTATCGAATGCTTCCCCGGCCGCATCATCGCGCGTGTCGCCCAGAATTTCGTAGTGACCTACGTTGATGACGTGCACCAACAGCGTATGTCCGCCCGACACCAGCAAGGCCACAAACGGAAACTGCGGCGCCGGGTGTTCGAGCAACGGGGCGAGCAGATGACCTTCCATATGGTGCACGCCGACGGCGGGAATATTCATTGACCACGCCAGACTGCGCCCGACCGCCGCGCCCACCAGCAACGCACCGACCAGCCCCGGGCCCGCCGTATACGCGACGCCATCCAATTGTTTAAGAGTCAGTCCGGCATCAACTAGCAGTTGTTGAATCAGCGGCACGGTCTTGCGCACGTGGTCGCGCGAGGCCAGCTCCGGGACCACGCCGCCATACGGCTGATGGAGTTCAATCTGGCTATATAAGCGATGCACCAGCAGGCCGTGCTCGGTGTCAAACACGGCCACGCCGGTTTCATCGCAAGAGGTTTCTATACCAAGAACGCGCATGGGACCGACATTCGCTTTGCGTTTTTCAGGGTTAACTACTAGAATTCAGCCTTTTCGGATTCCGGTCAAACCGCAACCGGTGATTACTTAAGCAACTGAGGTCAATGATCCAATGCCTTCTGTACGTCTACGTGATAATGAGCCCTTCGAAGTCGCGCTGCGTCGTTTCAAGCGCACCTGTGAAAAAGCCGGGATTATAACTGAAACCCGTCGTCGCGAGTTTTATGAAAAGCCGACTGAAATTCGCAAACGTAAAGCCGCCGCTGCGGTGAAGCGTCACCTCAAGAAATTATCTCGCGAAAATCTGCGCCGTCAGCAGCGCACCTGATCACCCCATGACGGACAGCGCGCTAAAGCTGCGTATTACCGACGACATGAAAACCGCGATGCGTGCCAAAGACGCAGCGCGCTTGGGCGTGATCCGGTTAATTCTTTCCGAGATCAAACAGCGTGAGGTCGACGAGCGCATCAGTTTGGACGACACCCAGGTGTTTGCGGTGTTGAACAAAATGATCAAGCAACGCCGTGATTCGCTCGAACAGTTTAAAGCGGCGAACCGTCAAGACCTGGTTGATCAGGAAAGCTTCGAGTTAGGCATATTGCAAGCCTATCTGCCTGCTGCGTTGAGCGAAGCCGAAGTCGATCAGATTATCAAAGAGGCGATCGCCGCCTCCGGCGCAAGCAGCATTAAGGACATGGGCGCGTTAATGACAACGTTGCGTCCTAAATTACAAGGACGTGCGGACATGGGCGAAGTGAGCAAGAAGATCAAAGCGCTACTCGCACCATAAGTAGTTCGTTTTACCAACAGGGTGACAAATGAAACCGATGGATTTTTTCGCCCTGCGAGGCGCAGATCCGCAGCAATACTGTACGTATTGCAAGGGGCTGCAACGACGCAGGTCGAAAAAAGACGCGGTTTCATGTCACCCTGTTGGTAAAACGAACTACTAGCCCCCTGCCTCGCGGAATTGTCCGCGCCTGGCCCCTGTAGAATATTTAACATGGACTATGGCCGGACGCATCCCGCAACAATTTATCCAAGAGCTATTGTCCCGCGTTGATATCGCGGACATCGTTGGCGAACGTGTTCAGCTCAAGAAAACCGGGCAGAATTTAATGGCGTGCTGCCCGTTCCACAACGAAAAAACTCCGTCTTTCAGTGTCAGCCCAAGCAAGCAGTTCTATCACTGCTTTGGCTGCGGCGTGCATGGTTCGGCCATCAGCTTTTTGATGGAGTACGACCGATTGGATTTTGTCGAGGCGGTCAAGCAGTTGGCCGCGCGTGTCGGAGTTGAGATTCCGCGCGACGGCGCGAGCACCGTGCCCAGCCAGGACTACCAGCCGCTGTACGCAACGTTAGAAACGGCGGCGAAATATTATGCAGCTCAATTGCGCGAGCCGACGGCCACTGCAGCCGTCGCCTATTTAAAAGCACGTGGATTGACCGGCGCGATGGCGCAGGAATATGGAATTGGCTACGCCCCTGCAGGCTGGGATCACCTCCTGCAACATTTCGGCGCCGACGCCAGCGTGCGACAACGTCAATTGCAAGCCGGATTAGTGATAGAAAAAGAAGGCGGCGGTGTCTACGACCGGTTTCGCAACCGTGTGATGTTTCCGATTCGCGACGCACGCGGACGTGTGGTGGGGTTTGGCGGGCGGGTCTTGACTGATGAAACGCCAAAATATCTGAACTCACCGGAAACACCGGTGTTTCACAAAGGTCGCGAACTTTACGGCTTATTTGAAGCGCGTAAACGCGCGCGCGACTTAGCGCAGGTGCTGGTGGTTGAGGGCTATATGGACGTGGTGGGTCTGGCGCAGTTCGACATCGGCAATGCCGTCGCGACGCTGGGCACCGCCACCACGCGCGAACATATCGAGCGGCTGTTCCGTGCGACCAGTGACGTGGTGTTCTGTTTCGATGGCGACAGTGCTGGCCGCAAAGCCGCGTGGCGGGCATTAGAGGCTGCATTGCCGTTGATGACCGGGCAACACCACGTGCGGTTCATGTTTTTGCCTGAAGGCGATGACCCTGACAGCATGGTGCGTAAGGAAGGTCGTGAACAGTTTGCCGCGCGGACCGTGACCGCGATGCCACTTTCGACCTATTTATTTGAGCATTTGATCAATGGGGCCGACCTCGCTTCTATTGATGGACGCGCGCGCTTGGTGGAACTTGCGCGCCCACTTGTGTCAAAGATTCCAGCAGGAGTTTATCGGCAAATGACCGTGGCAAGACTTGCAGAAATCACCCGCATGGAGGAGGCCGCGTTGACGCGTGCTCTGGATAGCGGCAAAGCATTCGAGTCGGCAGCCACGGTGGTCCGCCGCCCGCGCGCTCCGGTGGTCCAGGGTGCTCCTTCGGCGGTTCGAATGGCGGTGAAGTTATTGTTACAGCAGCCTACGCTAGCGCACGAAACCAGCGAACTTTGCGCGGCAGACAGCAAAGATCCGCGTGATCGGTTACTGGTCAGGCTCATTGATATCTTGCGTGCGAACCCCCAAATGACTCAGGGAATGTTATTGGAATATTTTCGCGACACGCCCGAGGGGCAGTATCTGGACAAGGTTGCGCGCTGGGGTTGGGCGGCACCTGATGAGGGCGCAAAAGCTGAATTTTTAGGCGCATTGACGCGCATAAAAGAACAGCAGGCGAAGCAAAGAGCTGAAGATCTGCTCGAAAAGGCACAATCGTTGGGTTTAACACTGGAAGAGAAAGCAGAATTTAAACAATTGGTTGCGAGCAAACCGGCCACCACGGGCCGGAATCAAAATGGCGTACGCGGTTCGCATTAGCTACGCTTTAACGATACAATGCTCGGCCATTTTTTGAGGTGACGGAAGTCGAATGAACGCAGACAAACAATCGCAGCTAAAAGCGTTAATTGCCAAGGGCAAGGAACAGGGTTATTTAACGTATCGCGAAGTTAACGATCATTTGCCGGATGAAATCGTCGATCCTGAACAGATCGAAGACATCATCAACATGATCAACGATATGGGCATCATGGT
>JANMQQ010000394.1:0-2352 GCA_031370545.1 Gammaproteobacteria bacterium | reverse complement strand
GCTGGGCCCCAGCCGCGCGTACTTGAACATCAGATACAGTTCCGCCACCAGCAACAGTGTGTAAAACCCGATGAAGCCAGCGAGGCTAAATATGAGATCGCCGGTATCGAGTGACGAGGTGGCCAGCGCCGTGGGCAGAATTTCGCCGATGGCCCACGGCTGGCGGCCGTATTCGGAGACGATCCAGCCCGCTTCAATCGCGATCCATGGCAGCGGAATGCCGTACAACGCGAGTTTGAGCAGCCAGCGCTTTTGATCGCTGATGCGCTTGGCGCAGTAATAAAATGCGGCGCCGAAAATGAACAACATGAAAAAGCCGCAACCCACCATAATGCGAAACAGCCAAAACATGGGGGCCACGCGTGGAATGCTTTCGTGCGCCGCTTGTTTAATCTGCGCCTCGGTCGCATCGACGACGTTGGGCGTGAATCTCTTCAGCAGCAATCCGTAGCCCAAATCTGCTGCGTAGCGTTCGAACTGGTCTTTCACCGCCGGGTCAGTATTACCGCCGCGCAGTTTATGCAATGCGTCGTAGGCGAGCATGCCGCTGCGGATACGTGCCTCGTGTTGAGTGATCAATTCTTTGATGCCGGTGACTTCCTTGTTCACCGAGCGCGTGGCGATGAGTCCCATTAAATAGGGAATTCGGATCGCCCAAGCGGTGGTTTGCTGTTCTTGCTGCGGCAAGCCAAATACGGTGAAGGCGGCAGGTGCGTCGCGCGTTTCCCATTCTGCTTCGATCACCGCAAGCTTTACTTTTTGTACCTGGCCCAGCTCATAGCCGCTTTCATCGCCCAGCACAATCACCGACAAAATCGACGCCATGCCGAACGCAGAAGCCGCCGCGAACGACCGGCGCGCAAATGCCAAGTCACGGCCCTTGAGCATGTAATAGGCGCTGATGCCCAGCACGAACATCGAGCCGGTGACATAACCCGCCGCCACGGTATGCACGAATTTCACCTGGGCCACCGGGTTGAAAAACAAGTCCGCGAGACTGCTCAACTCCATGCGCATGGTTGCGTAATTGAAATGCGCGCCGACCGGATTTTGCATCCAGGCGTTGGCGATCAAAATCCACAAAGCGGAAAGGTTGGAACCCAGGGCCACCAGAAAGGTAACCATCAAATGCTGGCGCTTTGATAAGCGCTCCCAGCCGAAGAAGAACAGACCAATAAATGTCGACTCCAGGAAAAACGCCATGAGGCCTTCGATCGCGAGCGGTACGCCAAAAATGTCGCCGACATAGTGCGAGTAGTACGCCCAGTTGGTACCAAACTGAAATTCCAGAGTCAGGCCGGTGGTCACACCCAGTGCGAAATTGATGCCGAATAATTTTCCCCAGAACCGGGTCATGTCTTTGTAAATTTCCCGGCCCGTCATCACATACACTGATTCCATGATAACCAGCAGCCACGACAATCCCAGCGTCAGGGGGACGAATAGAAAATGGAACAATGCCGTAATGGCAAATTGCAGCCGCGAAAGATCAACGACGGTTTCCGATACCATGCGGTTCTCCCAAGGAGGAAGTGGATTGGGAGTTGAGATTCGCCAACCTGCTTTTCAGCATGTGACTCCCCACCGCATCCGACGTTGGCCGCGGGGTGGGTTCGCGAAACAGCACCAACCCGATCAGCGCCAGCGCGGCCATCTTGATGAGCAAGGCCAGCGCCAGTTCGCGACTTAACGGCGTCGCAAAAACAAAGCGGGTCAGTCGATGGATATGTCCGGTCGTCATACCGTGTTCCTGCGGTAAACATTACGCAAACGGGGTTCACACAATCTGATGCATTGCTTCGCTAGTATGCGAGCAAGAATCTGTGACGTATGTTCGTAGCCGCACAGAGAATGCAACTGCGGCCACAAAGAGCCTTGGCATGACTATTCGTGCGGTGACTCGTTACGCGCCCATTGCACCGCGAGCGGATACAACGCATTTCCGGTAACTTGCGGCGACCACGTACGGCGGATGTAGTTGTGCACGATCTCTGTGCGGGCCGAGAAACTGCCGGAACGCGAGCTGTCACGTTATTGGGCGCACACTTGAGCTCGGTTGCCTCGGTGGGTGACAGCGCGAAAGCTTGATCGCGCCCCTCGGTCGATGGATACAGTGCTTGACATGCCGAGAAGATGCGAAACTTTCAAATTCTCACTTCAGCGATAAGAGTTCTGAGCGACCTTGGCTATCGAAAACAAACTTGTTTATCACTGATCCCAGATTCATGGGTAGTACGGTCACTTGAAAGCGTATGTGATCGAGATCAATAAACGCGACAGCGCTATTTCCCGTTCCACTCTATTAATTCAGCCGAATTTTCCGATGCGTCTGCGAATGTAATGATTTCTTTC
>JANMQQ010000354.1:0-5246 GCA_031370545.1 Gammaproteobacteria bacterium | reverse complement strand
AACATTTACAGCTCGCCGTCGCGCCTGGCGGATCGCTGCGACCGCTGCGGCGGCAACCTGCACCACCGCTCCGACGACAACGAAGAAACCATCGGCAACCGGCTGCGTGTTTACGAGGCGCAAACCACGCCGTTGATTGCGTATTACCGCAACCAGAACAAGCTGCGCACCGTGCAAGGCGTGGGTGAAATTCAAGATATCTTCAACGACGTCTGCAAGGTGGTCGACGAGCTCCCAGAGCAAGGCGTCATCGATACCATGTTTGTGCAGCATGACATCGAATTGCCGCAAGTGAAGGTGGTGAAAACGATTGAACGCCAAGCGGAGATTGCCCGGACTGCGGCAGCGGTTTTTGCGGCCAAACCGGTAAAGCCAACGTCCAAACCACAAGCGGCCCCACCTGCGGCTAAGGCGGCAGCAAAAGCTCCGGCTGCGAAAAAGCCGGTCGCTGCGGTGAAAAAAGCACCCGCGAAGAAAGCGGTCGCAAAAAAGAAAGCCGCACCGAAGAAAAAGGCGGCAGTAAAGAAGGTGGCCAAGGTGGTCAAAAAGAAAGCGGCACCCAAGAAAAAAGTCGCGCCAAAAAAGGCGGCTATGAAAAAGCCAGTCGCCAAAAAGAAGGCCAGTCCAAAAAAGAAAGCCGCGCCGAAAAAAGCGGCACCCAAGAAAAAAGCCGTGGCCAAGAAAAAACGGAAGTAATTCGACGATTGCAGGGAGGGGCGACAGGCACCAAATCTTCGGATTTGGTGCCTGGTCGTTTATTATCCCCGTAGTTCCCTTTCGAGAGGTTTTCCCGTGACGAAAATAGACACCGGCAACGGCAAATTTCCACGCATGCGCCCCCGCCGCATGCGTCGCGACGATTTCTCGCGTCGTCTGATGCGCGAGTCGCATCTGAGCGCAAATGACTTTATCTATCCGGTGTTTGTCATGGAGGGCCAGCGTCAGCGCGTGCCGATCCTGTCCATGCCCGGCATTGAACGCGTCACTATCGACGAGCTGTTGAAAGAAGCAGCGGAATTGGTCGACCTGGGTGTCCCGGCATTAGCGGTGTTCCCGGTAGTTCCGGTCGAAAAAAAATCGCTGGATGCGCGCGAAGCGTTTAACCCGGATGGTTTGGCGCAACGCGCGGTGCGCGCTCTGAAACAGAACGTGCCGGAGCTTGGCGTTATTACCGACATCGCGCTCGATCCTTTTACGACGCATGGCCAGGACGGGTTGATCGACGCCAGCGGCTACGTGCTGAATGACGAAACCGTCGCGGTGCTGGTGCAGCAGGCGCTGTCGCACGCCCAGGCTGGCGCGGATATCGTCGCCCCGTCGGATATGATGGACGGCCGCATCGGCGCGATCCGCGATGCACTCGAAGCGGCGGGCCACATTCACACCCGCATCCTCGCCTATTCCGCAAAATACGCATCGAGCTTCTACGGCCCGTTCCGCGACGCAGTCGGTTCCGCCGGTAACTTAGGCAAAGGCAACAAATACACCTATCAGCAAGACCCGGCCAACAGCGACGAAGCGCTGCGCGAAGTCGCACTTGATCTCGAAGAAGGCGCCGACATGATCATGGTCAAACCCGGCATGCCCTATCTTGACATTTTACGCCGCGTCAAAGACCAGTTCGGCGCACCCACGTTTGTGTATCAGGTCAGCGGCGAATACGCGATGCTGATGGCCGCCACACAAAACGGCTGGCTCGATGAGCGCTCGGTAGTATTGGAGTCGTTGTTGTCATTTAAACGCGCGGGCGCCGACGGCATCCTCACTTACTTCGCCAAGCGTGCGGCGGGGTGGTTGAAGGAAGAGAATTGACCCCTGATTGTCGTCAGCTTGAATAATGTACCATCCTTGACATTATCCTCTGAGCCCAAGAGACTACGTTCTCCAAAAAAAGGCTGCGATCAGTGCCTAAAACCAACTCTATCCGAGGCAATAAATCCTATGAAAAATAGCGCAGTATTGAAAAGGCATTGCAGCGTAGTTCTAGCTTTCACGACCGTGCTGGTTGGTTGTGGAGGAAGCTCCAACAGCTCCGCACCGGATACGCCACCCGCAGTTGTGACTCGCGACGTCACCGGTACCGTGAATGCCCCTGGCGGTTCGTTAGCATTTAATCAACCTACAGTACTGGAAAAGTTGTTCGGCGCAGTATTCGGTAATTCGGCCGTGGCCGCCTTGTCCGGAACCAGCGCTGTTTCGGGCGCGACCGTTCACCTGATTGAGATCAATATTAGTGGTACCCAAGTCGGGGCCGATTTGGCCTCTGTGACCACGACTACCGATGGCTCGTTCACGGTGGCAGCACCGGCCACATTCACACCGGCTGCCAAGTACGTATTACGCGTGGGCAGCGGCGCTGCGCAGATGGATACCATGGTCACGGATACTGTCAGTCAAGACATCGACCCTGCGACCAAAGCGGCCACCGATCTCATTCTGTCAACACTTGGCAGCAGTGGCAGCCTGGCGGGACTGAATGTCGCACAGGTGGCTGGCGTGCAAGACACGGTCGCCAAACTGGCGAATGACATCACCCCGGGTGCCCTGATTGGCGATGTCGTCACCGCGCTCAAGACGGAAACTCAGAATCAGCAAGAAGCAAGCAACATTCTCGCCAGCGTGGCTGCCGACGGCACGATTACCGGTATCGTGACGGACAGTAGCAGCACGCCACTGGCCAACATCAACATTGTGGTGCGTGACTTCGGCGACTGGGTCACGCGTGCCCAAACCAAAACCAACGCGGCGGGCCAATACACCGTAAAGGTTCCTAGCAGTAAGGACTATATCGTTGGCGCTCTCAACCATACTGCAACCAGTACGACTGCCAGCGAATGGTGGACAGCGGGCGGCGGCGCGGCCAACCAGTTCAGCGGCGAGAAAATTACGGTCGCAAACACCACAGCGGTCACCAAGGATTTCGTGCTTGATCCCGGAGCACAGATCAAAGGCGTTGTATATGCGACGAATGGGACTACGACACTCGCTGGCATCAGAGTCACTGTGCGTGATTTCAGTAACGACATGCCGGTTGCATTTGCACGCACCCGACCTGATGGCAAATACCTGCTTAATGTGCGACCTGGCACCTACGCGGTAGGTACGCGCAACCAAACATCGCAAGCCTATGCCGGTGTCACTTACAACGGCCCGGCGGGAGGCAGTGCGACTGCGCAAACCGGCGGTGCCAATGCTTCAGCAGCCACACCGATTGTGGTTGTCGCGGGAGACAAAATTACAGCGAATTTCGCGCTACCTGCCGGTGCCAGAGTGGGTGGATTTGTGACTGATCCCGCCAACAGTACCGTGACTCCCGTGGCCGGCATATCCGTGCGCTTCTACGGCGCCAATGCAGATGACTCGGCTGGCGCGTTTGTAGAAGGGATCCGCACCAACAAGGATGGTGGTTATCGCATCTGGGTACTTCCCGGTGCCTACGAAGTGCATGCCCGTGGCCAGTCCACTTCTGTGACTGCGGGTGTCGGTAACCCCATTAGCTTTACCAGTCTCGTCGGTCAGGCCACGGCGACCATCACCACCGATGGCGCCACGCCGCTGAGCCAGGTGAAGGTGCAAGTGTATGACAGTACCGGTACCACCTTCCAAGGCTTCGAAGGCAGCAATGGTGATGGCACCGTTACGGTTTACACCGGCGATTCCCTCAGTCACGTGCTGCTATTTAAAGTGGATAACGGTTCCGCAACTGTCGGCTCGGCTGTTTACGACAACACCACAAGTCCGGTGGGCACGCGATTGACCGCTGGTTTCGCGGTGCCCTTTACCGCCGACAGCGTGACAACAAACGCGCTGGGCACCATCACCCTGCCTGCCGGTGGTGAGCTGAAAGGCACAGTTACCAAAGGCGGTGTCGCACTAGGTAACGCGATTGTGCAGGTACGCACCAGCGGCACCAGCGGCGGCTTCCGCTTTGTATCAACACGCACACAGAGCGATGGTAGCTACAGCATCAGTGTGCCAGGCGCGACCTACAACACCGTATGCGCGTTTGTTCCGACTACCACTTTTCCCTGTAATACGACTGGAACTACACCGACAGGTTACTTCGGATCGGCGACCAGCGTTCCAATCACTGCGGGCCAACCCTACACGTTGGCCACCATTGACATGACCAACCACTAAATAGCTTCTTTCGCTTGAACTGAAGCCCCACTGCGGGGCTTTTTTTTGCACTGGAACTCGGTAGGATGAGCGCTCACTTTATCTACCCAGCGACGACTTCCCTTATGTCCTCCGTTTTCGATTTCAACGCGCCACCGCAGCAGTACGCCGTGCTGGGCAACCCCATCACGCACAGCAAATCGCCGCGCATTCATGCGTTATTCGCCAAGCAAACCGGACAACGCATCGTGTACACCGCAATTCAGGTCGATCACGGCGGCTTCCAACAGGCGGTCGGTAACTTTCAGGCCAGCGGCGGCAAGGGCCTGAACGTGACTATTCCGTTCAAGCGTGAGGCGTGGGAGTTGGTGAACGAGCTCAGCGTCCGGGCGCAACGGGCGGGTGCGGTGAATACTATTGCGATGCGTGCCGATGGCACGTTGTTCGGCGACAACACGGACGGCGTCGGATTGATCCGCGATATACGCGACAACTCGGGCGCAACCATCTCCGGCAAGCGTGTGTTGATCCTAGGCGCGGGCGGCGCGGTGCGCGGCGCGTTGGGACCGTTACTGGAGGAACGACCCGCGCTGCTGGTCATCGCCAATCGTACTGCGGATCGCGCCGCCGCGCTTGCGTTGGAATTCACTGAGCTGGGTGCAGTGTCGGGTTGTGGGTTTGATGGATTGCCGGGCAGGCAGTTTGATGTGTTGATCAATGGCACCTCTGCCAGCTTGCAAGGTGATCTGCCGCCCTTGCCCGAAGATATGTTAATACCTGGCGCGCTGTGCTACGACTTGATGTACGGTGCACAACCTACCGCATTCATGCGTTGGGCGCATCGGCAGGGCGCGGCGCAGGTGCTCGACGGATTGGGTATGTTGGTTGAGCAAGCGGCGGAGTCCTTTTTTGTGTGGCGCGGCGTGCATCCGCTCACCGCTGCGGTGATTGCGCAATTGCGCGCAGAAATGAGCAAAACCGCCTAGGGAACCGCCGATCAATTCAGATTTAGAACTTGAAACAAACGCGCTGCGATTTTCATAACGCTCGCGGACTTTCGAGTTCTATCTTTTCGGTTTCAATAAAGTATGTTTGTTTCTGTGTAACTATTCAGCGCCTTCTCCAAC
>JANMQQ010000346.1:0-5356 GCA_031370545.1 Gammaproteobacteria bacterium | reverse complement strand
GCCGATTTCGATTACAGCTTACCTCCCGAGTTGATCGCCCAGTATCCGTTGGCGGAACGCAGCGCCAGCCGTTTGTTAACTCTGGATGCGACGCACGGTGAGCTCGCGGATCGCCGGTTTCTCGACTTGCCTGCATTGCTGAGCCCGGGCGACCTGTTGGTGTTCAATGACACGCGCGTGATTCCAGCGCGCGTGTTCGGTCGCAAAACCAGCGGCGGTCAAATTGAATTGCTGGTGGAGCGCGTGCTGGATACGCAGCGTGTGCTCGCGCACGTGCGCGCCAGCATCGCACCCAAACCCGGTAGTGAATTAATGCTCGACGGTGACGTGCGCGTGCAGGTGCTGGCGCGGCATGACGCGTTGTTCGAGCTGCGCTTCGACGACCCGAGGCCAGTATTTGACATTTTGCAGGCGATTGGTCATATCCCGCTCCCGCCATACATTGAACGCGCCGACCAGGCCGCTGACCACGAACGTTACCAAACTGTGTTTGCACGCAATGATGGCGCGGTGGCCGCACCGACGGCGGGACTACATTTCGATCAAGCCATGCTGGACAAGCTCGCGGCACAGGGCGTGGAATTTGCGCACGTCACCTTGCATGTCGGAGCCGGGACGTTTCAACCGGTGCGCGTCGAAGAACTCAAAGATCACCACATGCATGCCGAGTTTGTCGACGTGTCTGTGCAAACGTGTGCCCGGGTCGCCAACACACGCGCACGCGGTGGACGGGTGGTCGCGGTCGGCACCACCGCCGTGCGCAGTCTCGAAAGTGCCGCCCAACATGGAATGCTCGCGCCATTCAGCGGTGATACGCGTTTATTCATCACGCCCGGATATCAATTCCGCGCGGTCGACGCGCTCATCACCAACTTCCATCTACCGCGCTCCACCTTGCTGATGCTAGTCAGCGCATTCGCCGGTTATGAAAATATCATGCACGCGTACCGTCACGCTGTTGAGCAGAAATACCGCTTTTTCAGCTACGGCGATGCAATGTTTATAAACCAAAAGTAGCGTGCGCCATGCGCACGATGAGGCGTGGTTGGAACGAGTTCGTGCGTATGGCGCACGCTACAAAAATGATAGCAATGATTGCATCATGATATTTTGCAGTGCTATCGTTGCTAGCATATGGGTTAAGTGAGGAGAGTCAGAGATGGCCAATCTCGTGGTAAGAAACCTTGATCAGCGCATAGTTGATGCATTGAAGCGGCGCGCGGCGCGTCACGGGCAGAGTGCCGAGGCTGAGCATCGCACGATTCTTGAAGCGGTGTTGTTGCGGGCCAAGCGCAAGACATTTGCGCAGGCGTTGGCGCAGATACCTAACGTTGGTAACGATGAGGATTTCGCGCGCGTCGAAGACAAGAGGAAGGCGAAGCGTGTACTTGGTTGACACCAACGTATTGAGTGAAATACGCAAAAAGGCGAAGAGTAATTCCGGAGTGCGGCGATTTTTTGCCGATGTGGTACGCGAGGAGCAAGGTGTTTATATCTCGGTTGTAACGGTTGGCGAATTGCGGCGTGGCGTTGAGTCGATTCGCCATCGCGGCGACGAACGTCAAGCCACGCGTTTAGAAAGCTGGCTCGATGAAATCATTCTTCACTACCAGGACCATATTCTTGAAATCGATGCTGATGTCGCTCAGTTATGGGGCCGATTGCGCGTGCCAAACCCGGCGAATGCGCTCGACAAACTGATCGCCGCCGCCGCCTTAATTCACGATCTCACCATCGTGACACGTAACCAAAAAGACTTCAAAACAACCGGGGTCCGGCTTCACAATCCATTCGCGAAATAAAGTCATTAAGCTAAACTCGCACCGCCGATGTTCTCCCCTCCTTATTTTCAAGGAGGGGTGGCACCGCAGGTGACGGGGTGGTTGCTCAAAGCGCCCTATCCACTCACCGGAACCACCCCACCCCTTCGGGGCTTGAACCCAACGATTCAAAAGGTACCTTCAGTGCAATTTCAGTTGTTAAGCAGTTCCGGAAACGCTCGCCGTGGGCGCATCACGCTGCCGCGTGGTGTGATCGACACGCCTACGTTCATGCCCGTGGGTACCTACGCCACGGTCAAGGCGATGACGCCGGAAGAACTCAAAGATCTCGGTGCGCAGATCATTCTCGGCAACACCTTTCATTTAATGTTGCGACCAGGCACCGAAGTGATCCGCGCGCACGGCGATCTGCACGACTTCATGCATTGGGACGGGCCGATTCTGACCGATTCGGGCGGTTTTCAGGTGTTCAGTCTCGGCCACGCGCGCACGCTTAGCGAGCAGGGTGCGACCTTCGCATCGCCGATTGACGGCGACAAAGTATTTCTCGGCCCCGAAGAATCCATGGCGGTGCAGCGCGCGCTGGGCGCCGACATCGTGATGATCTTCGACGAATGCACGCCGCATCCGGCCGACGAAGACACGGCGCGCATCTCGATGGAGCTGTCGCTGCGTTGGGCTTTGCGCAGCAAGGTGGCGCATGGTGACAATTTGGCCGCGTTGTTCGGTATTGTGCAGGGCGGCATGCACGAGCCGTTGCGCGATGCATCGCTCGCCGGGCTGATTGACATCGGCTTTGACGGCTATGCGCTGGGTGGCTTGTCGGTGGGCGAGCCCAAGGAAGACATGTTGCGCATTCTGTCGCACGTCGCGCCGCAGATGCCGGCTGACAAGCCCCGCTACTTGATGGGCGTCGGCACGCCGGAAGATTTAGTCGAAGCGGTGCAACGCGGCATCGACATGTTCGATTGCGTAATGCCCACACGCAACGCGCGCAACGGCCACCTGTTCACGCGCAACGGCGACATCCGCATTCGCAATGCCCAGTACGAGCGCGACACGCGTCCGCTTGATGATCAGTGCGGTTGCTACACCTGCCGCTTTTACAGCCGCGCCTATCTGCGTTACCTCGACAAAGCGCACGAAATTCTCGGCGCGCGCCTCAACACCATTCACAACCTGTACTACTACCAGGACTTGATGCGCGGATTGCGCGCAGCCATCGCCGCAGGCGCGCTCGACGAGTTCGTGCGGCGATTTTACGCGCTGCGCGGTACCGAGGTTGATACCAAGCGGTAACTGGTAGCCCGGACAAAATTGAAATATCACCCAGCATGGCGTCTGTTGTTGTCTTTAAACTCCGCCCGTTTAATTTCTCTAGCAGCACATAAATCTCAGCCGTCGACAAGGAGCTCACCGCATGCTTACTCTGCCCAGCATCGAACAACGCATTGCACAGGAACTCAACGCGCGCGAAGCGCAAATCGTCGCTGCCATCACCCTGCTCGACGCAGGGGCCACCGTGCCGTTTATCTCGCGTTATCGTAAAGAAGTGACCGGCGGGTTGGACGACACGCAGATGCGCAATCTCGAAGAGCGCCTCGGTTATCTGCGCGAGCTGGAGGAGCGCCGCATCAGTGTCATCGGCTCCATCGAAGAGCAAGGCAAGATGACCGACGTGCTGAAACAATCGCTGCTGCTCGCCGACAGCAAGACGCGTCTTGAAGACCTTTACCTGCCCTACAAACAGAAGCGCCGCACCAAGGCGCAGATCGCCATCGAGGCGGGATTGGAACCGTTGGCCGACGCGCTGTTTAAAAATCCGGCGCTCGATCCAAAGGCTGAGGCTGCCAAGTTCATCAACGCGGATAAGGGGGTGCCGGATGTTGACGCCGCGCTTGACGGTGCCCGCCAGATTCTGATGGAGCGCTTCGCCGAGGACGCTGAACTGGTTGGTCAGTTGCGCAGCTATTTTTGGGCGCATGGCCAGCTGCACGCTCAGGTGGTGAAGGACAAGGAGGTCGAAGGGGCCAAATTCTCCGACTACTTCGACAAGAGTGAAGCGATCAAAGCGGTGCCGTCGCACCGCGCGCTGGCGATGTTCCGTGGGCGTGCCGAGGGCATCCTGAATATCAACCTCAAACTTTTGGAAGATGCCGAAGCTGAAGCCAATCGCAGCGCGACCAAAGGTGAACGCATGATCGCAGCGCGCTTCGGTATTCAGGACCAGAAGCGCGCCGCCGACCGATGGCTGCTCGATACCGTGCGCTGGACCTGGCGCGTCAAGATGTCCCTGCACATCGACACCGAGCTGATGCGCCAGTTGCGCGAGCAGGCGGAATTGGGCGCGATCAAGGTGTTTGCGTCGAATTTGAAAGACTTGTTGCTGGCTGCTCCGGCGGGTCCGCGCGCTACGCTCGGTCTCGATCCCGGATTGCGTACCGGCGTCAAAGTGGCGGTGGTTGACAATACCGGTAAGCTGGTTGACCACGCCACTATTTATCCACACCAACCCAAAAATCAGTGGGAGCCTTCGCTGCATGTGTTGGGTGAACTGTGCAAGAAACACAAGGTTGACCTGATCAGCATCGGCAACGGCACCGCCTCACGCGAAACCGACAAGCTCGCCGCCGACCTCATCAAACGCCACCCCGAACTGCGCCTCACCAAAATCATGGTCAGCGAAGCGGGCGCATCGGTTTACTCGGCTTCGGAACTTGCGGCGCGCGAGTTTCCCGAGCTCGACGTTTCCATCCGTGGCGCGGTTTCCATTGCCCGCCGCCTGCAAGACCCGCTCGCCGAGCTGGTGAAGATCGAACCCAAAGCGATCGGCGTCGGCCAGTATCAGCACGACGTGAATCAATTCCAGTTGGGCAAGTCATTGGAAGCGGTGATCGAGGATTGCGTCAACGCGGTGGGTGTTGATGTCAACACCGCGTCCGCCGCGTTGCTCGCCAACATCGCCGGATTGAATACCACGCTGGCGCAAAATATTGTCGAGCACCGCGACCAGAACGGCGCATTCAAAAACCGCAAAGCCCTGCTGAAGGTGGCGCGTCTTGGTCCCAAGGCATTTGAACAGGCGGCGGGATTTCTACGCGTGATGAACGGCGACAACCCACTCGATGCCTCGGCGGTCCATCCCGAGGCCTATCCGGTGGTGCAACGCATCGCGGAGTCATCGAGCCGTGACGTACGTGAACTGATCGGCGACAGCGCCTTCCTTAAAAAACTCGAACCGAAAAATTTCACCGACGAAAAATTCGGCGAACCGACGGTGCGCGACATCATCGCCGAACTCGACAAACCGGGCCGCGACCCGCGCCCCGAGTTCACCACGGCGACGTTTAAAGAAGGCGTTGAAGAACTCAAAGACCTCAAATCGGACATGCTGCTCGAAGGGGTGGTCACCAACGTCACCGCCTTTGGCGCCTTCGTCGACATCGGCGTGCCCCAGGACGGCCGAGCGCACATCACCGAACGTGCCGACAAATGTGTCAGCGACCCGCGCGACGTGGTCAAGGCCGGCGACGTCGTCAAGGTGCGCGTGCTCGACGTCGACCTTAAACGCAACC
>JANMQQ010000330.1:0-11271 GCA_031370545.1 Gammaproteobacteria bacterium | reverse complement strand
CCGCCCTCGGCGCGATGCGATATCGCGCCGAGGGCGGCGCTCCTACAATCCGCCTTCCCTGCATTGTCGCAGGGAAGGCGTCGGAGCTTTACCTCTTCTTAGGCGTGACTTTCAGCGCGTTACCGTCTTGATCTGCAATACCCAGGCGGTAGCGTTCTTCGAAGCCGTGCAGCATGTAGCCGTCGACCATCACGGTCCAATCTCCAGGCGGTAAATCAACAAACGTAAAGCGTTCGGGATTGTTAAGCGTGGCGCCGCTGCCATCAATGAATCCGTCCGGGTCGATCAACAATAAATCGAGATCGTGGGTTGGGTAATAGGCCCAGGTTCTGCGCCATGACAAATCGAAGGTGACCTCTTTTGCGGACGTCGGAATTTTAAGTTTGTAGATATCGGTTTCGTTATCTTCCAGTGAACCGCTGGCGACCATCGGCGTCGCGTCATACAGGCCCGCGCGCGTGAGCGTGAGCTTGCCGGACATTTTTCCCGCATTGATCGCGGTGGCACGTACCGCAATACGCAACACGCCGCCGGAAAAACCGAAGGTTTGGTCATAACTTGTTTTCACTTCGGTTTTTCCTATGACATCCCAAGGCGCGGCATCCACGGACAGCGTTGCGTCAGTGACTGCCAGTAGAAAGCGGTCGCCCTTGATTCCGGTGTCCGGGTCGGCCGGGAGTTGGTTTTGCTGGTCGGGCGGCAACTCAAAGGTGATGTTGTTGAGCTTGATATTCAAGCGGCCGCGCGGCGGATTGACGACGAAGAAATGTCTGGTTTCACCGGCCACTAAATCCTTAATGTCCTCGGTAAACACGTCATCGTTGATACCCATCAGCGTAACCCCGGCCCTCTTTTTGTCCGAGATGTTGTCCTGCACCAGGGTGTACGTGGATCGCTCAATTTTTGGCAGCTCGGGAATTTGCCCGCCCAGCTTGCCAGCTTGTAGCAGGTCGCGCGCAGCGACGATATCCAGATAGCCGTTGCCCTGATCTATGGCCGGCATGATGCGGCGATCAGTGTTCAACTCGGCATCGCCCACCAGCTTGGGGTTCGCACCTTTGATCAGCGCCTCGCGCACTTGCGCGGCGGTTGCTTTGGGGAAGGCCCCGCGCAACAACGCGGCTGCGCCTGCAACCATCGGTGATGAAAATGACGTCCCATTTACCAAATCAAGATCACCATTGGCGGCTTGCACAAAATTGTCAACACCGTTAGCAATCAAGTGCAGGCCGTTCCGGCCGTCCGCGAGCGGACCTCGTGAACTGAAAATGGCAACCTGCAAATGATCGGTGGGGCGGAAGATCAGGCCGTCGCCCGGAGTGCTGTTGGGGTCAGCATCGACCGACACACGCACATGGCGCGCATCGTTGGCGGCGCCGACCGAGAGTGCGCCGTAGCCGGAGGCGGGGCTACCGATGGTCATGGCGTTGGGACCGTCGTTACCGGCTGATACCACTACCGTAATGCCTGCCCTCAGCATAGCGAGGGTAAGCAAGTCATCGGCTTCAAAACCAGGGAACAAGCTGGCGCCGCCCAAGCTCATGTTGACCACCTGAATGTTCAGCGCATCGTAAATAATCGGATGATTCTCAGTGCCATCACCGGAATTGGCAGCGAGTTTAGCGACGCCGAGGCGATCAAAGTTACGCTTTAGCGTGATAGTGCGATCCATGGCGGCCAACACGTCAGCGGTGTCCGCTCCGGGACTGTCGGTTCCACCCGGTGCGGGCGCAGCAAACACTTTGAGCGCGTAAATGCTGGCGTCGGGTGCAGTGCCGACCATCGGAACCACCGACTGGGTGGTACCCAGCGGTTGTGTGCTGCCGGGTGCATAGCGGTTCAGCGCCTGCACCAGTCGAGAAGTATTGGGAAACACAAAACCTGCGTGTCCGGCGATCATGGTTCCAGTCATGGTGCCGTGCGGGTCGTTCAAGGTGCTGGTAGCGGAGGGCTCCTTTGCAGGATCGACGAAATTCACAAACGTTTCACCGCCTACGACGCTGCCCTCAAGTGCAGGGACCACATCGGCATTGTTCGCCGTGCCGGTGTCAATGAGCGCAACGACGACGCCTTTGCCGGTTTGCCCCGCCTTGTGCAACACGGTGGCTTTGTTGAGTGCGTTGTCGAAGCTGAAATCCAGCGGTTGTTTAGCAATCGCATCGACCAGGGCTTGATCTTTTAATACTTGCGGTTGCACATCTTTCAACGCGGCGAGGGTGAGTCGCGTCGGACGTCCTTCGACGATTTTATTCCAGGGTAATGTCACTGTGCGGTTCTTGGCCACGTCCTTGATGCTGGGTAGAGCGCTCAGCGCACTTAATTGGCCTGCGGGCAGGGTCACTGAAAGCGCAGCGACATTTTCATAACGCTTGTTGACCACGGCGCCGAGCTTGACCAGATCAGCTTCCGCTGCTGCGCATTCGGCGCTGCACTGGACAATGATTCGGTCATTACCTCCGACGCGCTGATAGTCGCTGGTCGGGGAGATATTGGTGGAAGGCTCCGGCTGTGCTCCACAACCCAGCAACACGGCAGCGAACAAACTCCAACTACATTTTTTAAGTCGCATGGTGACCTCCTGTCGGTGTTTGGTTGAATTAGTCGGTGCGCAAGCGTGAAGCAGCTGCACGACGTCGGTGCCATAGTGAGGAAGCAAATCTTAAGAGTCAATTCGGGTGTGCATCTCGCACAGGATCGCACATCGCGAGGATCGACCAACTCAGTCCGTCAGCGCCCGACCAATAGCAGTTGGCGTTCCTGAGTGAGGCTTTGCGAATGCGGGGAAAACTCATGTGCGAGATGTTGTGCTCGAGCGACATCGTCACTTGATAATTGCAAGGTCAGACGCGTGCGATGGCGAATGGCGTTGAGGTTGCCCTGATTGGCGGCGAGTTCGTACCACTGGTAGGCAAGCAGCAGATCTTGTTTCACACTGGTGCCTTGTTCATACAGGGTGCCCAAATTGTCCTGGCTGATCGCGCTGCCTTGATTGGCGCTTTTGCGGTACCAATGCAGGGCTTCATCTAAATTTTGTTTAATGCCAACACCTGCCTCCAGCATGCGCGCCAGCGCGAACTGACTGTCGGCATGACCGAGTTCTGCACCCTTGCGATACAAATCCGCAGCGCGTACTGCGTCGCGTGGGAAATTGCGACCTTCTTCGTACATCAAGCCAAGTCGGTAGTGCGCCGCCGCGTGGCCTTGCATCGAGGCTTGTTGATACCACTTTACCGCCTCGGTTTCGTCCTTGGCTGAGGCCAATCCTTGCTCAACGATGTAACCCAGATTGAACTGCGCGTCGGCGTAGCCGTGCTCGGCCGCTTTGCGATACCAACGTTCAGCAACTTGAAAATTTTTCCGGTCGCCGAAACCATTTTGATACATGTAGCCCAGCGCATTCTCAGCAGCGGCGTCACCGCGTGCGGCTGCACGGCGATACCACTTGATGCTTTCCGCGACGTTTTGCCCGACGCCATAACCGACGCGATACATGAAACCTAAAATGTTTTGCGCGGGCGTGTAATTCTGCTCGGCGGCTTTGGTGTACCACATCACCGCGTCGTCAAAACTACGTTCGACGCCCAAGCCTTGTTCGTGAATAAATCCCACCGCGTATTGCGCCGGTGCATAGTCAAGCCCGGTCGCCTTTTGATACCACACCAGGGCCAGTGCGTAGTCTTGTTTCACGCCCAAACCCAGTTCATACAAGCTACCGACGCGCGTCGCGGCCTCGGGATCTTTTTGCGCGGCGGCTTTGCTATACCACTTACGGGCTGCGCCGTAATCCTTAGCTACACCATTGCCTTGCTCGTAGGCTTGGCCCAGTGCGTTTTGCGCTGGCGCATAGTTTTGTTCGGCGGCTTTGCGTATCCACATCAGTGCTTTGGCAGGATCACGCGGTACACCTACGCCACTTTTATAGAGATTGGCGAGCTCGAGTTGTGCGGGTAATACGTTCTTGTTGGCGAGCTCGATGTAGGCGCGCATCGCCGCGCGGTAGTCGCGCAATTCCATCAAGGTGCGGGCATCGTTGAGCTGCGGGTCGTCGGAAATCTCGGCGGCAAAAATCGACGTGATGGATGCGAAAAAAAGTGCGATGAATACTGAGCGAAGCATGGTGGGGTTCCCCTGGCAACGTGGGAATTCTTAATGTTGCCTTAGGGCGCTTATAGAAAACTAAAGCGTGCGGCAGGTCAAGCGTTACCGCTGGCCCACACGTTGAGATTGAGAGTTTTAGAAAACTCGAGCATGCGTTGCAGCGGGATCAGCGCGGCTCTCCTGACCGATTCAGGAACGTGAATTTCATTACCGCCATGCGTTAACACCTGAGCAATGTTGTGCAGATCGTTCATCGCCATCCACGGACAATGTGCGCAACTTTCGCACGCAGCGCCGGTGCCTCCGGTGGGAGCTTCCATGAAGATTTTACCGGGCGCGGCCTGCCGCATTTTGTAGAAAATGCCGTTATCGGTAGCGACAATAAATTTACGCGCCGGGAGCATCTTCGCCGCTTTGATCAACTCACTGGTGGAGCCGACCACGTCAGCCAGCTCGATGACCGCAGCTGGCGATTCCGGATGCACTAACACTTTGGCATCAGGATGTTTGCGTTTCAGCTCCTGCAACTCCTGGGCGCGAAATTCCTCATGCACGATACACGCGCCCTGCCACAGCAGCATGTCGGCCTGGGTGTGTTTTTGCACGTAAGCGCCCAAGTAACGATCTGGCGCCCAGATGAGTTTTTGCCCTTGATCCGCCAGGTGTTGAACAACTTTTAAAGCGATCCCCGACGTGACCACCCAATCGGCACGCGCCTTCACAGCAGCGCTGGTATTGGCGTACACGACCACCTGACGATCAGGATGCGCGTCGCAAAATGCGATGAATTCATCGGCCGGGCAACTTAAATCCAGCGAACACTCAGCTTCCAGCGTGGGCATGATGACGCGCTTTTCCGGATTCAAAATCTTCGCCGTCTCGCCCATGAACCGCACGCCGGACACCAGCAACGTCGACGCCGCATGTGCGTTACCAAAGCGCGCCATGTCGAGCGAGTCCGACACATAACCGCCGGTCGCTTCGGCCAGCGCCTGAATCTCCGGCGCGGTGTAATAATGCGCAATAAGTACCGCATCTTGATCTTTAAGCAAACGTTTAATGCGGCGGATCAAGCGGGCGCGGTCGAGCATGCTGAGCGGACGTGCAGGTGCAGCTACCGGAAACGCTTTTCCGGTGAAGTTCGGTGTCGGAGGCAATTTGCACGTTGTCATATCGCTTCGAGGCTCGGGATTTACAGTTTATTTTTCAGTCGGGTCCTGAACGTATCACAAGCCGCTGATCGGGTGCAAAAACCTTGATTAGATCGTTACTTGGATCGACACCGCTGCGGATGTGATCCCGTTCCGGTTACTCAAATTCACTGCGGGGAATACCGGACTGGCGAATGATGGACATCAAGGTACCGATACGAATTTCAGGATGATCAGGCACCGGAACCGTAATGGTCGTGTCGGGGCTTTTTTTGCATTACAACGTGGCTACCGCGTTGACGCACCGCAGCAAAACCATGCCGGGATAGAATGCGGCAAACATCTTTGCCGGATAAGATCCTCATCTAGCCAACCGCAACTTCGAGTTGTGTTACGTAGACTTCTTCATGCAGCCGTTCTTTTACTTCTTCGGGAGAAGCGGTTTCGAAGAATAACTCCAACGCCTCACGCAAATTGTTACGCGCTTGTTCGATGGTCGCACCCTGACTAGCGATATCCAGATCCGGGCGCAGCGCAACATACCCATCATTTTCCCGTTCAATAATTGCAGTGAGTTGGCGGACCATGGCGATTACTCCGTAATGTAGCGAGCGTATGTAGTGAAGCAGTGTAGCTTTTTTGAAAACCGTAACGCACGGAGGGTGGCCACGCATTCTCCAACATGCCTCTGCATGATTCTCAGGTGGTGGGAATTCCCCTCTTTAGAATGGTGCAGAGGCATGTTCTCCAAAAGGCACACGTAGGGCGGATGAGGCGCAGCCGTTATCCGCCATTTCGCGCCCGGCACCCAAGCAGGCGGCTATTGGTCAAGCCGCGCTACTTCGATACGAGCAGATTATGAATCATGAACGGACAACATACAGCGGATGGCGGAGCTCATCCCCCTTACGGAGTTAAATCTCCCGGCAGCATCTGGCGATAATGCATCACGGTGATTACGTCGATGCGTTCGGCGTGGATTCGATAAAGAATTCGGTAGGACCGCTCAAGGATTTCGCGCACGTCGTGACGTCTGAATTCGTGAACTTCGCGGCGGAGTACGGCACCTCTCCGATCCGGATCGAACGCCGAACCAATCGCGCACAACTTGTGGTGCGACGAGAGGCGACTCTTCGGCAATGTGATCGTGAATGAGAGCGCAATACGCTGCGCGATTTCGCCTTACGGGTTACGGGTTGAAAGTCAGCATTTGACTTGGGCTGGCCAAGGAGCGACCCCGTTCGCTACTAAACCGTTAACAGCGCTTTTGCCTTTTCAATTACATCGCGCACGACTGCGCGTTGTGCAGTTCCGGCCTTTTTCGCATTTCGCGCACGCCAATCGACACTCTTAATTTGGTCCGACAACACCACGCCCGGCTGATCGACCGCAGTAATTGATACCTCGAACGGGTAACCCTTGATCTTTGTTGTAATTGGGCAGCACAACATTAACCCGACCGGTTCGTTGTAGGCTTTTGGTGAAAGGACGAGAGCAGGCCGTTTACCCGCTTGTTCGTGCCCAGCCTGTGGAGTGAAATCGAGCCACACGACGTCGCCACGGTCTGGAATATATCTGGCCGACACCATTTATAGTGCCTCGCGCCCGACAGGCAAACCGAAGTCCTCCTCGCCGTGCATATTTTTTTTGGTTACTCCTTTCAGCAGGTCTTTCAGAGAATATTCTTTTTTCAACACCGGAAGGATGACCACACGATCACCTTCGATAGCCACATCAATCGCATCCTGTTCTTTCAATCCGATTTTATCAGCAGCAGATTTCGGTATTCGCACTGCCAAGCTGTTACCCCACTTCTGTATCTTTGAGCGCATAGCATAAGCTCCAGTTTTAAGGACGTTTCTACTTTGTAGATACTATCGTCCGCGCTACGCGCGTGTCTACTTTGTAGACACATAGTTATGTCAATCTACTTGGCAACGACGCGTTCGTTTCGAATATCCGTGCCACGCTTCGGGATGTTCGGCAATCCGTTCAAGCGCGCTCAATATCTCGGCAAGAAACTCATCACCAAGACCAGAGCGCTCTGTGTTGTAGAGTAAGTTGCTTGGTCCAACGTCGAGCCGATGAGGCGCAGTCGTTATCCGCCATTTCGCGTCCTGCACCCAAGCAGGCGGCTATTGGTCAAGCCACGCTACTTCGATGCGAGCAGATCATGAACCGTAAACGGAAATATTTCGTCCTGGATCAATAATGCAATAACACAAGCCTGACCCCGTTCGTGACCCCGTTCTTGTGTGTGACCCCGTTCTTGTGCGTTCTCTGACCCTGACCCCGTTTTGACCCCGTTCTGCGCCGGATCGAACAAATAGCTGCCGAACATCGGCGTGTTGCGTTCCGGCCAATGCAGTTGATACAGGTCGACATAGTCGGTACCCAGGCGTTGCAGCGAAGCGTCGATGGCGGCGCGAATGTTGCTGCGGTCAAATGCCTTGGCGCCGCCGCGAATCCACAGCAGGCCGCGCGACGGGCCGGCGATTTTGGTCGCCAGAATCACCCGGTCGCGCGCTTGCTTGCGCAGCCAGGTGCCGACGAATGTTTCCGTGCGTCCGTAAGTTTCCGCACGCGTGGGTACCGGATGCAGCTCGGCGGTGTCGACGAAATTCACGCCCTGGCTAAACGCATAATCCAGCTGCGCATGCGCTTCAGTTTCAGTGTTCTGCTGGCCGAACGTCATCGTGCCTAGACACACGGCGGATACGTTGAGGTCACTGTGTCCGAGACGGCGATAGTCCATGTTTAGCCTCGTAGTTAGGGTGCGTAAACAAAGTCGGAGTGTCCGCAGGTAACGGCGGGACTCAAGCCTTGCGGCGCGCACGATGCGCCGCGACTTTCATTCTGTTCCCACATATGCCCATCGAGCACCAGCGTCGACGCGGGCCGCGCTTGCTGTCGTGGAACCACAGCGTGCACGCCGGATTTTCGCATTTGCGTACCTGTTCATGCGGGTGATTAACGAGCAGGTCTGCACACACCGAAGCCAACTCCGCAATCAACGCCGCCGGTGTGCTCGGGTCGCGACGCAGGGTGAGGCGCCATCCGTCGCCCGCAGGTACCGGGGTCAGCAGCAAAGGACTTCGCGACAACCAAGTATTGATGCACTCCAGATCATTCGACACCAAATCCGCAGCGGTAGCCTCGTGGCGCTGTCCCAGTATCCGGCGGAAGGCTTCGCGCAACTCACGCGCATCGCTCGCCAGTCGAGTCATTCGCGCCGGGCTGAAGAGAGCCGCCGCCTGCACGAGAAATTCCGGCAGTACTCGGGATGCGCCCAACCAGGCGCGCAGGGTATCGCCATCGTACAAATGGTCGAGCGTCTCCCCGTGCGGCGCGAGCGCGCTGTTAAGGAAATCCAGGGCCGGGTGCTCTCCAATCAATATGGGGTCGCCAGTTGCGGGGCGGGCAGGCGTCAACATGGATCGTAGTATGACTTGAAGGTGGCCATGAGCAACATTTTAAAGGCGCCGCGCGTAACCTACAAATAATATTTGACAGGTTACATATGCATGAGTAACCTAAACAAATTATTACTAAGGTTACAGTGTCGTTCGATGCCGCGTTGCGCACATTTTGTTCACCAAAATCAGGGAGAAAGCTTATGTCCTGCATACCGACCCAAAGCCGAACGAGCGTCGTCGGTGGTCACAACATCTTCTACCGCGAGGCGGGCGATCCCAAGGCTCCGGTGATTGTGCTGCTGCACGGCTTCCCCTCGTCATCACACATGTACCGCGACCTGATCCCATGCTTGGCCGACCAGTTCCACGTTGTTGCTCCCGACTACCTCGGCTTCGGCTATTCGGCGGCGCCTTCGCCTGCGCAGTACCGCTATACCTTCGACAATCTGGCCAAGACGGTCCAAGGCCTGCTCGACCAGATCGGTGTGCGCGACGCGGTTTACTACATGCAGGACTACGGCGGTCCGATTGGCCTACGCTTGGCCACGGCCCACCCCGAGCGGGTCAAGGGTTTGGTGATCCAGAACGCAAATGCCTACCTTGCCGGCGTCGGCAAGCCGGTAGCCGATGTCTTTCTGCCGCTGTGGAAGGAGCGCAACGCCGCCACCGAGGCCGCCGCGCGCGGCTTTCTCAAAGCCGATACGACCCAATTCCAGTACACCTTTGGTGCTTGCAATGCAGCGGCACTGAACCCCGACGCGTGGACGCACGACCAGTCGCTGCTGGACCGTCCGGGCAACGAAGCGATCCAGCTCGCGTTATTCGTGGATTACCAGAATAACGTAGCTCTGTACGACAGCTGGCATGCGTACTTCCGCAAGCACCAGCCCAAAACGTTAATCGCTTGGGGCAAGGGTGACCCGCTGTTCGTGCCCGCCGGTGCCGAAGCCTATAAGAAGGACTTGCCGCAGGCGCACCTGGTCTGGCTCGAAGGTGGACATTTCGCGCTTGAGGAGAACGCCGTCGAAGTCGCTGCACTGATCAAGCAGAACTTCTGCTGAATACCGGTCCAGGCGTGTTCCCATCCCGCGCTTGGGCATCGATTTAAACCCACGTTAACGCTGGAGAATTGCCATGAAACTGCTTTTTATCAAGGGCTCCCCGCGCGGCGCCAGCTCGCAGTCCACCAAAGTCGCCGAGGCCTCCCTCGCCGCCTACCGGAGTAAAAATCCCGGCGCAAAGATCGACGAGCTCGACCTCTGGCAGACGCCGCTGCCTGAATTCGACGGCGACCGCGCCGCCGCCAAGATGTCTTTTTTTGGTGAAGGCACACTGGAAGGCGCTCGCAAAACCGCCTGGGACGAAATCGTAACCATTACCAATCGCTTTACCAGTGCTGACGACTATCTGTTCACGGTGCCGATGTGGAATGGCGGCATTCCGTATCGTCTCAAACTGTACATCGACATCATCACCCAGCCAGGCTTGCTGTTTGGATTTGACCCGGCCGCCGGTTATAGCGGCTTGCTGAAAGGAAAGCGCGCCACGGCCCTCTACACCAGCAGCGCTTATGCTCCCGGCGTACCCAAGGCGTTCGGCACCGATCACCACTCCACGTATTTCGACGATTGGTTGCGTTTTATCGGCATCACCGACATTGCAACCGTACGCTTCCAGCCAACCCTGATGACCAACGATGCGGCAGGCGGCCTGAAGCGCGCTCAAGCCGAGGCCACCAAGGCAGGTGCACGCTGACGATCAAAACCCGCGGGGCCGATTGTGCGGCCCAACGGACTAGCATGGTAATAAACAACCTTCCAGGAAATAGACCGAGGAGTTATTTAGAGTCAGATACGAATTAAATTTGTGTCTCTATGGTGTCTGACCCTAATTTTCATTGCGCGGCATCTAACGACCAAAGCCATTAAATACGCTACACAATAAACAGGAGAAACGACGATGCGCGCAATTATCATCAAGGAATTTGGTGGACCGGAGCAGCTGGTTATGCAGGAACTGCCTGATCCCGAACCCAAAGCAGATCATGTGATCATTGAGGTCAAGGCTTTTGGTATCAACCGGGCCGAGACTTACATGCGGAAAGGCGCTTGGAGCGAGGCCGCTAAAGTCAGTGGGGTTGAATGTGTTGGATTAGTACGGTCGGATGCCAGCGGTAAATTCGCCGCGGGTCAAAAGGTCGCCGCCATCTTGGGTGGGATGGGGCTTACGATCAACGGCAGCTATGCTGAATTGACGCAGGTGCCGGTAACCAACGTCATGCCGTTTGAGTCTGACCTTCCCTGGGAGGAGTTAGCGGCGATTCCAGAATCCTACTCCACTGTCTGGGGTTGCCTGCATGACAACTTGGCTTTGAAAAAGGGACAAACTTTACTGATCCGCGGCGCCACATCACCTCTGGGGCAAGCGGCCCTTAACATCGCCGCGCATATCGGTGCCCATGTCATTGCCACCACACGTAAAGCCGAACGCTTTGCCTTATTGAAATCCTTGGGGGCAAAGGAAACATTACTTGAAACGCCGGCACTTTCCAAGCAGGTGCGTGAGCTGCACCCCAAAGGGGTTGATGCCGTGCTCGAGCTGGTCGG
>JANMQQ010000305.1:0-2744 GCA_031370545.1 Gammaproteobacteria bacterium | reverse complement strand
GGAAGGATGGTAAGCCTTTCTAAGACCGCCGCTTGACGTATTACGCGCCGCGTAATACCCTTCCACCGTGATAAAGTCCTTTCGTTCAGCTGATACGGAAGCGCTGTTCAATGACCGGCTGGTTGTGCGTTTCCGGGCGATCGAGCGGCCGGCGCGCCGCAAGCTCTTGTATCTCAGTCAGGCCCGCTCGATCCAGGACCTGCTCGTGCCGCCGGGTAACCGGTTGGAGGCGCTCAAGGGTGATCGCAAGGGCCAGCACAGCATCCGCGTGAACGACCAGTGGCGGATCTGCTTTCGCTGGTCGGACGGACACGCGTACGATGTTGAAATCGTCGACTACCACTAATAGGTGAAATCATGGCTGCGAAACTGCTCGATCCGATTCCTCCGGGTGAAATTCTTTATGAGGAGTTCATGCAACCGCTCGGCGTGAGCATCAACGCGCTCGCGCGCGAGATCGCCGTTCCGCCGAACCGGATCAGCGAAATCGTGAGCGGCAAGCGTTCGATCACCGCGGACACCGCGTTGCGGCTCGGCAAGTACTTCGGCGTTTCCGCAGAGTTGTGGCTGGGCCTCCAGGTCGATTACGACCTGCGCGTGGCGAAACGCACTACCTGGCGGAAGGCCGAGCCGCGCGTCCGCGCGCGCGCGGCGTGAGGTCGAGAAGCGACAAAGTCGCATGTGCGCGGGATTTCCGGCGGGCAAGGCCGACGGCCATCATCTCGTCAATCGTTCGACGCGCGACGCCGTGTATCTGGAAGTCGGCGATCGCACGCCGGGCGACGCGTCCAATTATCCTGACGATGATCTCGCGGCGCGCGCCGTGGAAGGCGGGTGGCAATTCCTGCGCAAAGACGGCACGCCTCATCGCTCCTGAATTCATCCTCACCTGGGTGATGAGTAATGAGTGATGAGCGATGGGTGTAACCGCCTTTTTCCCATTCCCCATCACCCATCACCCATTCCCGTTTCCAGATTCGGCGTAGAATCTTCGCGGGGATCAGCAAGGGGATTGCGCTCGGGTTGACACGATTGAGTGAAGGGCACGCAGGCTGTCATTATGCAATTAGCCAAGCCTGCCTCCCTGGTTTTCCCATCCATCGATTTCCATTCAAACTCAAAATCTGTTTTCATAAACTACTATGCTCACCGCTGATCTGCGCAGCAAAATCGATGCCATCTGGAACGCTTTCTGGTCTGGTGGCATCTCTAACCCGCTCGAAGTTATCGAGCAGATTACCTACCTGCTCTTCCTGCGCAGGCTCGATGACTTGCACACGCTCGAAGAGAACAAAGCCACCCGGCTGAAGAAGCCCATGGAGCGGCGTGTTTTTCCCGAGGGCAAAAACCCGAAGAAGCGCGCTTACGACGACCTGCGTTGGTCGCGCTTCAAGCACTTCGCGCCTGCTGAGATGTTCACGGTCATCGACGAGCACGTCTTCCCGTTGCCACCGCTGACGGAGCAGCGACGGATTACGTTCCTAAATTGTGTTATTCACTATGCAGCTACGGCCGTAGCCTTAATGCGATCGAGAACTCCCACTAACTCATCCAACCATTTGCCAGAACTTTGTCTTCGAGCGCACCAGCTTGATGAACACGAGGTTCACTACTTCTGGAATGTCGATGCCCGTATCCAGCATGTCTACTGAAATGGCAATATGCGGTGGCTTAGATGGATTGGAGAAATCGTCAATCAGGCTCTGTGCGTATGGCACGCCGTGGTGAATAACTCGCGCAAACGCGCCCTTGTAGTGCGGATAGTTCACATCGAACCGCTGGGCGATGAACTCAGCGTGCGCCTGATTTTTGGCGAAGACAATCGTCTTGCCGAGACGGTCGATGCAGTAGAAGTCTTTCTTTCCAGCATCGTTGCTGCTCTTCTCGTGTTCGCCAAAAATCAAGTAGGCCAACGAAGGTTGAGGCGCAGTAGCGCAGGCTGAAGCCGCACGATGCACCATTTGATAGACGGTGTCTGAGAATGCGTCTACATGCAGGTTGCACGTGGCATGGGGCTGCAATAGTTCAAGCCAGCCCATCAGCCGCTTACGGCGATTGTTGGGGTCTGGCGGTTTGAGAATCCATTTACTTACTGTCTCGTAACGCGGTTCTGTCCACTTGCATTCCAACGCAAGCTGGTCGTCCCCGGAGCGCACCATTACATCGGTGTGGGAAGGAATGCCAACGCCCAACGGCGAATCAACCGTGTATTCAAAATGGAGGTTGGACTCTGCGGGTAGATGACAGGCAGTCAGCACTTCCTGCAATCGCGGCCAGCCATCCCGCAGCAAAGCAAGCAAGGGGACTGTGGATCGCATCGGCGACTTGAACTCTTTGCCACCGTAGCGGGAAACCAAGTCATCAAAATCCGTGACCGGTTGCCGGTCAAAGTGCAGTTGATTTGGGCCGATAATCCGCACTGTGGTGTCAATCCTTCCTGTCGACTTTCAGTTTTTGGAATTGCTTGGCCCAAGATTGTGGTGGCGAGTAGCAAATCTTGTCTTTGCGCACAAGTGCACAGACTTTGGGCAAGGCATTCTTGGCGCAAATGTCTGGGTTGGTATGTCGGCAGCCAAAGGTTTGCTTTTCGGTGTCGAGCTGATGTAGCGGCTCGTGAAAAACGCTCTCGTTTCGCATAAATTTGTCAGAGTTCGCCGTTGAATGCGCTGCTCTGTAATGATGCAAAAAGCGCATCGACTTCAGCGAGCGAATCGCAGTAGGCCGTTTTAACTTTCTCAGCAACA
>JANMQQ010000291.1:0-1729 GCA_031370545.1 Gammaproteobacteria bacterium | reverse complement strand
CGCGATTGATTCGGGTCGCTAAACAATCGCGCCCGGGGCGGCGCACCTACACGTAATACACAATCACTACATTCAAGGCGTAATCAAAGCCACGCTGGGAAAATAGGTTTGATAGCGTCGGGCGTCGCGCGTCAGCAGCGGACATCTCAGTACCGCCGCATGTGCGCCAATGAAAAAGTCCGCCAGCACATTGCTCTTCTTGCCGCCCTGCCGCCGATAGCGCACGAACGCTTTGCCGGCCAGGAACAATGCGGGACGGGGTAACTCCATCAGCGCCAGGTCAAGACTTTCAAGCGTCTTGTCAAAGGCTTCCACGGTGGAAAACGTCAACGATAGCTCGGCATAGATGACTGGATTGATCGCCAACGGATGCACCTTCGATTGAGCACGCAACTGACGGATCGACCAATCAGCCCATTCGGGATCGTCTTCCAGAACGTCGACCAGCACATTGGTGTCGACGAGCAGCATCACGCGCCGCCGCGCAGCAGCGCCATCAAATCGCCGGTGCGCCATTTGACGTCGGCCTTGCCCCGGGCCGCTTCGAAGCGATCACGCTTACGGCTGGTGCGCGCACCCACTTTATGAATCACGACATCGCCGTCTTGATTGACGGCAAAATCCACCGAGCACCCGGGCGCCAGGTTGAGGGCGTCGCGAATTTGTTTGGGGATGGTAACTTGACCTTTACTGGTGAGTGTCGTGGACATGACCTGTCTCCTCTTAGGTATTACTCATATTAAAATTGTAATACTTGGAAGAAATGCAAACAACATTTCAGTACGCAGTACGTTAGTCCAATTTCAATCGATGCGGCAAACCTCCTCAAACGACAACCGTGGATTACGCGGATGCAATTTTGCGTGTTCGCCATAACCAATCGCGCAGATGAAATTCACCTTCACTTTTCCGTCGGGGAAAAACGTCGCGTCGATTTTCTGCGCATCGAAGCCACCCATCGGTCCACAATCCAAACCCAAACCACGCGCTGCGAGCATGAAATACGCACCTTGCAAACTGCTGCAACGAAACGCGTTGGCCTGGATTTTCTCCGGCATCCCCGCATACCACGAACGCGCATCGGTGTGCGGAAACAACACCGGTAATTTTTCGTAAAATTCCATATCCATGCCGATGATCGCGACCACGGGCGCTTCCATCGACTTGCGCACGTTGCCTTCGCTTAAACACGGCTTCAGCCGCTCTTTTGCTGCCGGGCTTTTTACAAATACCAAACGCGCGGGACAGGAGTTCGCGGTGGTCGGGCCGAACTTCATCAGCTGGTAAATCTGCCGAAGATGTTCATCACTCACTTCCCGATCGAGCCAATAACTGTGACTGCGGGCAGTGCGAAACAGAATGTCTAATGCTTTTTCATCAAGGGTATTGTTCATGGCGATGCCGGTGCGGCGCTCCTTACATAAAATGCGAACGTTCATCTTACCCGCTGCCTTCATGCGCGCAAGCGGCCTCAACCGTGACGGTGGTTTTCTGTAGGGCACCTCTAATAATTGCCCGAAATATTTTCCAAGATGTTCAGTGCAAAGAAGTGGTGAAACGTTAATATCCATGTGCAACCACGAACGCGCGACGAGCGATGAAGAAAGCGCAGCAACCAGGATTTTTTGATATCGCCGAACGGACAAACAAGCTGACCGAGATGGGCGACCCTCTGGTTGGGCTGAATGCCCAGATTGACTGGGAAGCCTTCCGCACTGACGTGAATCGA
>JANMQQ010000266.1:0-12326 GCA_031370545.1 Gammaproteobacteria bacterium | reverse complement strand
CAGCCTACGTAAAATATGCGTTGCCCATTCTGCGGAGTTGAAGACAGCAAAGTAATCGACTCACGTCTGGCGAATGAAGGTTACATGGTGCGGCGGCGGCGCGAATGCCAGAGCTGCAACGAGCGGTTCACGACATTTGAGTCCGCCGAGTTGGTGATGCCGCGCGTGATCAAAAACGACAACCGCCGCGAACCGTTCGACGAAGACAAGCTGCGCTCCAGCATGCAGGTGGCGCTGGAAAAACGGCCTGTCAACACCGAGGCCGTTGAAGCCGCGCTGAGCCATATCAAGCGGCGCCTGCTGGAAATGGGCGAACGTGAAATCGCCTCGCGCGTGCTGGGTGATTTGGTGATGGATGAGTTGCGCCAGCTTGATCAGGTTGCTTATGTGCGCTTTGCCTCGGTGTATCGCAGCTTTCAAGATGTGAATGCGTTCCGCGAGGAAATCGACCGGCTGGAAAATGAACCGTCGGAGGAGTTGAAGAAAAAGCAGTTGGCACTGCTGCCGGACGGAGAGTCACGCAAGAAACCGAAGTGAACGAAGAGCAGAAGCGAGTGAGCTAGAGGCTGAAGTAAAATCCTCCCCTCCTTATTTTCAAGGAGGGGTGGCACCGCAGGTGACGGGGTGGTTGTTGAGGTTCTCTCCAAGCCACTGCAACCACCCCTCCGCTGCACAAGGATGTGCGAGTGTCGCGAAGTGCAGGATGCACGAGAGCGACCTTGAAAATGAGGAGGGGAGGGAAATCAAAGTTTGAGATGTGAATCTGTGCTAACTCCAATCGACTACACCCACATGTCGCACGCTTTGCAACTTGCCGAGCGCGGGTTGTATAGCACTGACCCCAATCCACGGGTGGGTTGTGTGCTGGTGAAAGACGGCGCTGTCGTTGGCACCGGTTGGCATGAGGTTGCTGGTGGACCGCATGCAGAAATCCATGCGTTGAACAATGCCGGGGCGAACGCACGCGGCGCGACCGCCTACGTAACGCTTGAACCCTGTTGTCATCACGGCAAAACGCCGCCGTGCACCGATGCATTGATTGCTGCCGGGGTGACGCGTGTGGTTGCGGCGATGACTGATCCGAATCCCAAAGTGGGTGGCAAAGGTTTGCAGCAGTTACGCGATGCGGGCGTCCACGTTGATAGCGGATTATTAGAAAGCCAAGCCCTGGCACTCAATCCAGGATTTGCGCAGCGCATCGGCAGGGGGCGACCCTGGGTGCGCTGCAAATCGGCGCTGAGTCTCGACGGCAAGACTGCGTTGGCGAATGGCCAAAGTCAGTGGATCACCGGGGATGCGGCGCGTTTGGACGTGCAGCGCTTTCGGGCGCGCAGCTCGGCTATCATCACCGGCATCGGCACCGTGTTGGCGGATGATCCGAGTTTGACGGTGCGCATTGATATCGGTCGCAGCCCAGCGCGCCAACCGCTGCGGGTGGTGCTGGATACGCAGTTACGCATTGCGCAAAACGCAAAATTACTGACCCAGCCCGGCCGCACCATGATATTCACGGCGGTGGCCGACGCACATCGAATCGCTGCGTTGCAGAGCGATAATGTGCAGGTCGTGACTTTTCCGGATCTACAACTCAGCGGGGTGCTCGCCCACTTGGCGCAGGAACAGTGCAACGAAGTCTGGGTTGAAGCGGGTGCGACGCTCAGTAGTGCCTTGCTGCGCGCCGGTTTGGTTGATGAGCTGGTGTTGTACGTCGCGCCAAAACTACTGGGCGACACCGGGCGCGGCCTATTCCATTTGCCCGCTTTGTCAGCGTTGGCGGACGCGGTATCGTTGGACATTACCGACGTGCGTATGGTTGGCAAGGATTTACGGATGATTGCCAAGGTTGAAGGTAGAGACTCTAAATAAACTTTTGATCTCGTCATGCCCGCCGTTGCGGGAATGACGCCGATAAACGGAAATCTGTAGTTGTTTTGTGACCCTATCGGAGTTGAAGCAAAACGATGTTCACAGGAATTATCCAAGCCGTCGGCACCCTGGCCGCAGTGGAAGCCCACGGCGCGGAGCGACGTTTGAGCATTACCACCGGCGCGTTGGATTTGTCCGACGCGCGCATCGGTGACAGCATTGCGGTCAGCGGCGTGTGCCTGACCGCGACAATTTTGCGCGCGGATGGATTTTGGTGCGACGTGTCGGGCGAAACCCTCGCACGCACCACGCTCGGCGAGCTGCGCGTCGGCAGCAAGTTGAATCTGGAAACCGCCTTGTTGCCCACCACACGCCTGGGTGGGCATTTGGTGAGTGGACATGTCGACGGCGTCGGCACGATTGTGGAGCAGCGTACCGAAGGCCAAAGCCTGCGCGTCAGTGTTGAAGTGCCCAAGGAGTTGGCCAAGTACATTGCGGTGAAAGGGTCGGTGTGCGTCAACGGTGTGAGCTTGACGGTGAACGAAGTGAGCAGCGCGCGGTTTACTGTCAACCTTGTGCCCCATACCTTGCAGCAAACCACCTTGGGCGAAAATGTTGTCGGTTCGCGTGTGAATATCGAAGTCGATTTGATTGCACGTTATCTGGAGCGGTTGCTGGAGCGGTAAGCACTACACGAGTCAGTATCTTTTAAAACGACACAAGGTTCACTCACACTCATGCGTTCTTTAAACACCATCGAAGAAATTCTTGCTGATCTGCGGCAGGGCAAAATGGTCATCATCATGGACGATGAAGATCGTGAAAATGAAGGCGATTTGCTGATGGCCGCAAGCGCAGTGCGCGCCGAAGACATTAACTTTATGGCGCGCTACGGGCGCGGCCTGATTTGCCTGACGCTCACACGTGCCCGGTGTGAACAATTACGTTTGCCGTTGATGGTCAGTGACACCAACGACAAGCACGCGACCAACTTTACCGTTTCAATTGAAGCCGCACGCGGCGTGACCACTGGTATTTCAGCGGCGGATCGCGCGGTGACAGTGCAAGCCGCTGTTGCGCCCGATGCCAAGCCGACCGACATCGTGCAGCCCGGCCACATTTTTCCCATCATGGCGCAGCCCGGCGGGGTGTTGACCCGCGCCGGACACACCGAAGCCGGATGTGATCTCGCGCGTCTGGCGGGGTTTGAATCCGCGTCGGTGATCGTCGAAATTTTGAATGAAGACGGCAGTATGGCGCGCCGCCCCGATCTGGAAAAAATGGCCGATGCGCACGGGCTGAAAATCGGGACGATTGCTGATCTGATTCACTATCGTTTAAGCAACGAAAAGACCATCGAACGCGTGTCGGTGTGCGAGGTGCGCAACGAATTTGGCGATTTTCACTTGCTCGCGTATCAGGACAACCTCGACGGTTTGCTGCACTACGCATTGGTGCGGGGTGACATCGTGCCGAATCAGCCGACCTTGGTGCGCGTGCACATGAGTGATTTTCTCGGCGATGCATTTCACCTGGAACGTTCCGATTCGCCCTGGCCGCTGAGTCATGCCATGCGCCGCATTGCCGATGAAGGCACCGGCGTGATTGTGATTCTGGCAACGCCGCACGATACGAAAGACGTGGTCAAACGCATGTACAATTACCACCTTGCGGATTCCGGGCTGACCTTCCCGCCGCATGAGCGCGATGTGCATTTCCGTGCTTATGGCATCGGCGCGCAAATTCTGGCCGATCTTGGCGTGCAGAGGATGCGGGTGTTGTCAGCACCGAAACGCTTTCACGGCTTGTCAGGATTTGGCCTGGAAGTTGTTGAGTATGTGGAGTGCAACTAGAACTGAATGCGACCACCCCGTCCGCTGCGCTGCCACCCCTCCTTGAAAATAAGGAGGGGAGAAGAACAGCTTTTTTCACCCCTCCTCATTTTTGAGGAGGGGTGGCAGCATAGTTGACGGGGTGGTCCGGTTGGCTACCCACCCGTTTTGACATTTACGGAAACGAAAAACGCATGAGCGGTACCAATACCTTTGAAGGCAGTCTGAACGCGAGTGGCATGCGTTTTGGCATCGTTGTCAGCCGCTTCAACTCAACGATCACCGAGAGCCTGCTCGAAGCTGCGCTGGCGACATTACGGCGGCACGGAGTAGCGGAGCTTGACGTTAATGTCATGCGCGTGCCGGGCGCATTTGAATTACCGCTGGCAGCGCAGCGCCTTGCAGTAAATTCAACTCACTACGATGCGCTCATCGCGCTCGGCTGTGTTATTCGCGGTGGCACTCCGCATTTTGAATATGTGTGTCGCGCGTGCACCGACGGGCTGGTGCAGGTCGGATTAAAATTCGATATCCCCATCGGATTCGGGGTGTTGACAACCGATACGCTCGCGCAGGCAGAAGCGCGCGCAGGCGGTGCGGAAGGCAACAAGGGTGACGACGCCGCATTGACCGCCATTGAAATGGTGAGCGTACTGCGCAGCATGTAGCGTGCGCTATGCGCACGAAGCGGCGATCCGGATAAAAAATTTTTACGATGTGATGGCAAAAGTTCTTTAACAACCCAAAGGTTATTTCGCTGATGAGCAATCCACGCAGCATGGCACGGCGGTTGGCGCTGCAAGCGTTGTATCAATGGCAGGTGTCCGGGCAAACGTCCGTCGACATCAGCGCGCAATTTGCCGAAGACCAGAATCTCAAAGGCGTAGAGCGCGGCTATTTTGAAGAGCTACTCGCGAAGGTGCCGCTGCATGCCGACGAGCTTGACACATATATCAAGCCGCAGCTCGACCGCCCGCTGCATGAAGTTGATCCAGTGGAGCGCGCGATTCTGCGTCTGGGCACCTACGAGCTGGTGTACCGCAAAGACATCCCGTATCGCGTTGTCATTAATGAATCCATAGAACTGGCGAAAACCTTCGGTGGTGAACAAGGCCACAAATACGTCAACAGCGCGCTCGACGGCGTAGCCAAGCTAGCGCGGCCGGAAGAAGTCGCCGCAAAGCGCAAATAGCTTAAATTTTCTCCCCTCCTCATTTTCGAGGGCGCTCTCGTGCATCCTGCACTCCGCGACACTCGCATATCCTTGTGCAGCGGAGGGGTGGGTGGTTGCGGTCAGTGCGCCCTTGGCCCTCACAGTAATCACACCCACACCCAACGGTGTCTAGCCCACATGCCACTCTCCGAATTCCAACTCATCGCCCACTATTTCACGCGCCAATCCGTGGCGCGTGACGACGTCGCTTTAGGCATTGGTGACGATGCTGCATTGCTGCGTGTGCCCGCCGGACAAAGCCTTGCCGTGTCCATCGACACCTTGGTTGAAGGCGTGCATTTTCTGCCCGATATCGCACCGGCGGATTTAGGTTATCGCTCGCTCGCAGTTAATTTGAGCGACTTGGCGGCGATGGGTGCACAACCGGCCTGGGCCACGCTTGCGCTCACGGTGCCACGTGTTGACGAAACGTGGCTGGCCCAATTCAGCAGTGGCTTTTTCGAGTTGGCGCAGCAGCACGATGTGCAGCTGGTGGGTGGTAATACCACGCGCGGACCCTTGAGTATCAGCGTGCAAGTGCACGGCTTTGTGCCGGAGACTGACGCGCTGCGACGCAGCGGCGCGCAACCCGGCGATTTGATTTTTGTCACCGGCACGCTCGGCGATGCTGCTATCGGTTTGCAGGCAGCATTGCGCCACGTTGTTTTGACTTCAGAACAAGCGCGACATGCAGCGCAGCGCTGGCTGCGCCCGGTGCCGCGCGTTGCGGAAGGTTTGGCGTTACGCGGCATCGCGAGTGCCTGTATTGACATTTCGGATGGCCTGCTCGCTGATCTCGGGCATATCTGTGTGGCCAGTCAAGTCGGGGCGCGCATTATCGTCGATCAGGTGCCGGTATCGACATTATTTAATTCGGTGGGGCGCGGCGACTGGAATTTACCGTTGAGCGCGGGCGATGATTATGAATTATGTTTCACCGCTGCGCCGCACCAGCGTGCGAGGATTGAAGAGCTATTTGGTAGTTTTACCTGTGGTGTCACCTGCGTTGGTGTGATCGAATCCACACCCGGCGTGCGCTGCGAAATGCATGATGGTCGTCTATTTGTCCCTGAAAAACCGGGCTACGATCATTTTCAGATGCCGGTTTCATGAGCGCGCGTGTGCCGATGGACTGGCGCAATCCAGTGCATATATTAGCCAGCGGTTTTGGCAGCGGCCTGGCGCCGCGCGCGCCCGGCACATTCGGCACGCTCGCGGCAATACCCATCGTCGTGTTGGCGCAACACTTGCCGGGCTGGATGTATTTTGGCCTCACCGTGTTGATGTTCGGAGCCGGGATATTTATTTGTGGACGCGCCGCACGCGACTGGGGCGTGAGCGATCACCCTGCGATTGTTTGGGATGAGTTCGTGGGCTTGCTGGTCACGCTGAGTCTGGCGCCCACAGGGGCGTGGATGTTGCTTGCGGGTTTCGTGTTGTTTCGCCTATTTGATATTGTGAAACCCTGGCCGATATGCAGCGTGGATCAACATGTGCACGGTGGCTTTGGCATCATGCTGGACGACGTGATTGCAGGTGTGTATGCCGGTGCAATTTTGTATCTGGGCGCGCGCTGGATGAGTTGATAAAATGTGCCACGCGGGTAAAGTGATTCGCAGCTTGATTTTCGAACCGCAAAACTTTTAACCGCGACGTTTTGTAGTGTCGCGCAGTTTCAAATATTCACAGGGCAAAAAAGGAACCTTTATGCAAAACATTATTCTTGCTGAGTCCGCGCACAAACCCAGCGAGCAGGTGCTCGCCAGTGTCGGACAAGACACATGGTTTGCGCAGGGCTGGTCGGCGGGTCGTCGCGGTTCTGAAGAAGCCGAAGTTGACGCGTTGGATATCGACGAAATTGACGAGATAGAAAAAGTTGAGGACGTCGACAACCTTGACGACGACGATCTGGAAGACCTCGATGACGACGAAGAAGAAGACGATGAGGATGACGAGGAAGAAGAGCTCGACAAAGTCGAAGATATTGATGATGACGAAGAAGACGACGATGACGATCTGGATGACGACGTCGAGGACGACGAAGAAGATTAAGAATTTCCCGGCGTGCGCAGCGATTCCCCGCACGGCACGCCGGATTTTCCGACCCCACTGAATCCCGGTCACATTTCCGTAGCTTCGCTGAATATTCGTTGCGCGGGCACCCCCCGTTTTATTAACGTGCCCCGCGCCTGCGGCAGTAGCGCGCCAGGTGCGGACAGATACACATCAAAATCCGGTGCGTTTTCCAGGCTATCCAGCGCCTGTGCCAAAACGTCTTGTCCTGCGCCTTCGTCAACCAGCGGAACGTAGTGCACATTGTCCAGGGCATCGGCGAGCGCGCGGCAGTAGTTGTGCAGATAGTGGCCGTGCTCGGCTGCCAGCCACAGCAGATGCACCGGTTGTTCGCGCTCCAGCGCCAGGGTGTGTTCGAGCAGGCTTTTGATTGGGGCAAAGCCTGCGCCATAGGCGATGAACAGGCTGGGTCGACCGCTGTGTTCTTCAAACACGAAGCCACCGAACGGGCCGTGCAGCGTTACGCTATCGTGGGTGCCCAGTTTGCGTACCCGTGAAAATAATTCGGCATCGTTTGCGGCGATGTGAAATTGCAGATTCAAACTGTCGCACGGGCAGCTGGCAATCGACAGCTGTCGCGTGATGCCCGTGCAAAAGTCAAGCTGCGCACTTTGACCGGCCAAAAAACGCAGCGTATTGGAACGTGGCGTGCGCAAGTGCAATAGCAGCATATCGGGCGACAATATGTCTAGCTTGCGCACTCGCAGGTCAATTGTTTGCAATGGAATATCCGCCGAGCCCTCCGCCTCGCGTACATGCAACACCGCGTCGGTCGTTGCGCTGTTGCAACACAACAGCACGGTGTGTTGCGCGCGTTCTGCTTCGCTCAACGGAAAATCGCTGTAGCTGATTTTGTTGACGCTACCTGACACCACCCGCGCAATGCATTTGCCGCAGGTGCCGGAGGTGCAACCGTAATCCAGTGCAACCCCGGCACGCAGTGCGGCGTCCAGCACCGACTCGTTGGGTCGTTGGTCGAATTCGCGTTGACTGGGCAGCAGGTGAATCTTCACGGTCGGGCCTTAAGCATGCGGCGTTCACTATGTTATCGAGCTGTGCGACCGATGTCTCGAGGGTATAGATTCATCAGGCGTCGACTGCACACAACTGTGAATATTTGTGGCCGTGCGTGCCAGGCCTCGTCAACTTGTTTTGTCAAGAATAGCGACTAGTATTGCCTATCGAAAGACAAACGTGTGCTGGGTGGGCAGGATGAACAAAAAACCGCGTTTTAGAGCAAAAAAAGCGTACTCATTCGCGGCAGGCACATTGCTGATAGCCGGTATCAATTTGTGTTGGGCTGACCTGCCCACGCTGGTGTTGAACGATCCCACCGACGCACCATTCACCACCGCAGCTGGAGACGGTTTCTTTGACATCATTGCGGGCGAAGCTTTTCGCCGCGCCGGGGTGCATCTGAAACTGGTCAAGCTTCCCGCCGAACGTGCGTTGATGAATGCGAATGCGGGCATCGAAGATGGCGATCTAAGTCGTATCGCGGGTCTCGAGAAAAATTATCCCAACCTGATGCGCGTACCGGAAAAAATTCTGGACATGCATTTCGTTGCCTTCTCCCGGCAACCCAAATTGACCGAAGCCAGTTGGACCGCGTTTGACTCTTACACGGTCGGGTACATCCGGGGCTGGAAAATCTTCGAGCAACAATTGCGCCCCACCACCCAGGCCAGCACTGCGGACACGCCGGGTCAATTGTTTACAATGCTGGATATGAATCGCATCGACGTCGCTCTGTATGATCGCTGGATGGGCTATGCGTTGGCGAAGCAGATGCAATTGCCGGATGTCCACGTGGTGGAACCGCCGCTCGCGGTGCGTGAAATGTTCATTTATCTTCATCAACGGCACGCCGATAAAATACCCGCCATTGCAGTTGCCCTGCGTGCCATTAAAGCCGAAGGAATGTATACCAAAGTATGTCGAGAAAAATTCGCCCCGCTGGCAACGCCTTCGTCGCAATGTGACGTTAGATAACTCGAACCATCTTCCCTATGCATCACTGGCGAAATAAATTTTCTCCGTTGGGCCGACGACTGGTCACGGCGACGATTGCTTTTAGCAGCTGTGTTGCGTTATTGGCGACGATGTTCCAGCTTTATTTTGACTACCGCAGCGATTTGCAGGACATCGAATCCACCTTCGGACAGGTTGATCACAGCTACTTGCCCAGTATCGCGAATGCGCTGTGGGCGACTAATCGCCATGAACTACAGATTGCCATAAATGGGCTGGTGCAATTGCCGGATGTGCGTTACGTGGCGGTGCAGGAAAACGGCAAAATCTGGGCCCAGGCCGGGCATCCGCAAACACATAATATCCAGTCACGTGAGTACCCGCTGACGCACACGCATCGCGATGAAACGCTCACCCTGGGCAGCTTGACGGTGGTCGTGGATATGGCAGGTGTGTATCGACGCCTGATCAATAAATTCTGGGTGATTTTGATCACCAACAGCATCAAGACCGCGCTGGTTGCGGGCTTTATGTTTTGGTTGTTTTACGTGTTGGTCACGCGCCATTTAAACCGCATCGCAGCGTTTGCGTCGCGACTGGGCGCCGAGAATTTGCAAGAACATCTTGACCTGGCACGTCATCCGCACCCGGATGCCGCGCCGGATGAATTTGATTTGCTGCTGCACGGATTCCGCCGTATGCAATCGACCCTGGCTTCGTCATTGAGCGCGTTGCGGGAAAGCGAGGCGCGCTTTCGTGTGATGTTTGAACAGGCTGCGGTCGGCGTGGCGCAGGTTCAGTCTGATACCGGCAGGTTTTTGCGCGTCAATCAAAAATATTGCGACATCGTCGGTTATTTGCACGACGAATTGCGACAAATGGATACACAAGCCATTACGCATTCCGATGACCTCCAGCTCGAGCTCGACAATTTAAACCTGCTTAAAGCCGGGTCGATTCGCGAATACGCTGTGGAGCAGCGCTATCGTCACAAAAACGGTTCGCTGGTATGGGTTCATCTCAGCGTATCTGCCATGTGGCTCGGCAGCGGGTCTTTGCATTATCACATCGCAGTGGTACAAGACATCACGGCGCGCAAGCTGGCCGAAGCTGAAATTCTGCAACTCAATGCCGAGCTGGAACGGCGCGTGGCAGAGCGCACTGCGCAACTGATGGCCTTGAATCAGGAAGCGGAAGCGTTCAGCTATTCTGTTTCGCACGATTTACGCGCGCCATTACGCAGCATCTACGGTTTTTGCCAGGTATTGACGGAAGATTTCGGCAACACCTTGGGTGAAGTGGGTAATTCTCATTTGAATCGTGTGCGGCGCGCAGCTCAGCACATGGGAATCTTGATCGACGATTTGCTGCGGTTGTCGTTCATCGCGCGAGTGGAAGTCAAATGTGTGCATGTCGACCTTTCAGCGTTGGCTGAAGAAGTGATGAAGGGGTTGCGCGAACCGGCCCGATCATCCGCCATCACGTTTTTTTCTAAGCCAGGACTTGACGTTTATGGAGATCCGTCATTGCTGCGTGTTCTTCTGGAAAACCTGCTGGGGAATGCGGTGAAATATTCCAGCAAATCACCGCACCCACAGATTGAACTGGGCCGCTTGCTGGAAGAAGGTCGAAGCATTTATTACGTACGCGATAACGGCGCAGGTTTCGACATGGCGTATGTTGGCAAGCTGTTCAATGCGTTTCAGCGCTTGCACCGCGTGGAAGACTATCCTGGCACCGGCATCGGGCTTGCCACCGTCAAACGCATCATCAGCCGCCATCGCGGCAAAGTATGGGCTGAGGGACGTCTGGGTGAAGGTGCAGTATTCTATTTCACGTTGGGGACGCTCAGTCGAAACGATAACGAGCCGTTGCGTCTGGTGGTTTAGCTCAGCACGATCAATAACCAGCTATTCATCAAGGGGCAGGGGGCATGTGTAACAAGGTTGTTACTTCCGTTGCAAATAGTGCGCGGAGAAGGTGTTGTCGCTGATATGGGTACGTCGCTGCGTGTACTGATTGTGGAAGATTCAGAAGACGACGTTCTGCTCATCACGCGCGAACTCGCGAAAGGTGGCTTGGTGCTCAACTATCGGCGCGTCGATACCTCGGCCGATTTGCAGCTCGCGCTCGACGAGGCGTCGTGGGACATCGTGATTACCGATCATAATATTCCGGGGTTTGGTTCGGAGGCCGCCATCATGCAGGTGCGGCAGGCCGGTTATGACCTGCCCATCATCATTGTGTCCGGCAGCATCGGTGAGGATGTGGCGGTGGCGGCCATGAAAAGCGGCGCTCACGATTACATCATGAAGGGCAATTTGTCGCGCCTGCTTCCGGCGGTCGAACGCGAACTGCGTGAAGCAAAGAACCGGCACCAGCACCGTGATGCACAGGAAAAAATCCAGTACTTGGCATTTCACGACGTGTTGACCGGGCTATGTAATCGCGCTGAGTTTGAGCGCCGCCTGACCAATACGTTGAAAAGCGCCCGCGCCGATAATCAGCACGCGGTGTTCTACCTGGATCTGGATCAATTTAAAATCGTCAACGACACCTGCGGCCATGTGGCTGGCGACGAGTTGCTCAAACAGATTGCGTTGATGCTCAAGGGGCCGGTGCGTGGCCGCGACACACTGGCGCGATTGGGTGGCGACGAATTCGGCGTGCTGCTGGAGCATTGCTCGCTTGAGCACGCGCTGGAAGTCGCGGAGCGCATGTTGCAATTGGTGAAAGAGTTTCGCTTCACCTGGTTGGACAAGACCTTCATCATTGGCGCCAGTATTGGACTTGTGATGCTGGACAGCGCAACGCAAACCCATACCGAGTTGCTGCGTGCCGCCGACGTGGCGTGCTACGCCGCCAAAGACAAAGGGCGGGGCCGCGTGCAGGTTTATTACGCCGACGATGTTGAGCTGATGCAGCGGCGCGGCGAAATGGAGTGGGTGTCGCAGCTCAATCATGCCTTGCAGGACAACGAGTTTGTGCTGCACCAACAGTGCATCATTGCGTTGAACGGCAGTGCGACCGGGCCGTCGTGTGAATATCTGCTGCGCCTCAAGGGGCGCGATGGTCAATTGATATTACCTGGCGCTTTCATTCCGGCCGCAGAACGCTACAACCTGATGCCGAAGCTGGATCGCTGGGTATTGACACATGTTTTCGAACATCTCGTACAGCAATTCGCCACGCGTCGGGCCGATGCCGATAGCATTTATTTCATCAATCTCTCCGGCGCCACACTGGGCGATGCCGGGTATTTAAAGTTTGTGCGCGATGCGTTGATGCGCAGCGACCTGCCGCCGCGCGCTATCTGCTTCGAGATCACTGAAACCGCAGCCATCGGCAACTTGACCAATGCGCTGTCGTTT
>JANMQQ010000263.1:0-25875 GCA_031370545.1 Gammaproteobacteria bacterium | reverse complement strand
GTCATCAACCCGAATCGCGTGGCGTTCCGTAAAATCGTGTTCCAGAACAACAGCACATCGAATTTGACGTTCTACGTGGATAAAGTCGAGCTCGAGAACCGATCCAAGGCGCCCGCACCCACACCGCTGCCAACCCCGGCCCCGACGCCTCCACCGGTCACGGGCGGCGGTCAGCTTTCAAGCTGTGCCAACATCATGGCATTGGGTGATTCGATCACCCTCGGCGTGAACGGCGGTTATCGCAATAACTTGTATACCGGCTTGCTGCAAAACAATTGCGGCATCAGTTACGTCGGCACACAGTTCGACCAATACACACGGGTAGCCGACAAAGATCATGAAGGCCATCCGGGGTTCAATATTGACAATATGGCGGGCAGCATCAACGGTTGGACGGCCGCAACGCAGCCCAACATCATTTTGCTCATGATCGGCACCAACGACACCGCGTGGTGGTCGGCCAAGAATGCGGATGAGATTGGCGTTGGCCATAGTTCGTTGATCGACCAGCTCATGTTGGCGCGCCCGGGTGCGTGGATTTTTGTCGCGTCGATTCCGCCGCAAACATCTTCCATCATCCTGCCGAACAACGTTGACCGGGCAGTGCTGGCGCGGCAGTTCAACGCCGTTATTAGCAAGAATGTAGCGGCCCGCACGGCAGCAGGCCAACGAGTGCGCTTTGTTGACATTAATTCGGTGCTGACAACCGCAGATTTGTACGACGGCATTCACCCCACCGAAGCAGCGCATGGTAAGGTGGCGCAGAAATTTTTGACGGAAATACGTGCGGTGCTGAGTGCTCCGGTAACCATACCCGCGCCCTTACCGACACCACCGCCGGTCGTGCCGGTGACGTACCAGCAACCCAGCATTGCCAACTTTTCACCCAGCTCCGGCCCGGTGGGCACCGTGGTCACGATGAATGGCAGCGGATTCACCGGATCGAATCTTGCCTGGGTGGGTGCTGCACACAACGGGGTCGTGACTGTAATCAGCGATACCCAAGTGCGCATCACCATTCCTGCCGGTGCAACCACCGGTTCAATCGGTGTTTTCAATCCGTCCTACGTCGCGTTTTCAGCCACCTCGTTTACGGTGCAGTAACGCGTGGGTTCAACTTCTTCGTAGTTTCTTTTTTTGGCGTGCAGTACTGGATCTCCCGTTAAAGGGAAGGACCGCTGCATTTTTTGGGTGAAGTAATGAAGTAGAAGTAGCTAACGTCGATACCAGTGTGATTGCTCCTGGAGCCAATCGAAAGTCGACAAAAATTGTGGAGAGCTATTGATGAGCGTAATTAATCAAGGTCTTATGCGTCGTGCGGTTCAAGTGTTGACAATATCGGCCAAGTCGATGCCATGGAAGTTTGGTACATCTCGCAGTACGGTGCGTTCCGCCGTGCTGGGTGGCGCATTGCTGTGCGTGCTGACCGCCTGTGGTGGTGGTGGAAGTGCAAGCGGCAGCGACCCGGTCAGTAACGTCGACAACCCGCCCAGCTCGACTCCGGGCATCAACAATCCCGGCACCGATCCGGCAAATCCTTCGCAAGGGATCGGCAACAGCCGGGCTGCCGGTTACTCCGCGCAGGCGGGCAAGATCATTGATGCCAGCGGCCAGGAAATCCAGATTCGCGGCATCAGTCATTTCGGTTTCAACTCGAAGATCCTGCAACCCCAACACCTTTGGGACATGGGTTGGAAGGAGCAAATCGCGCAGATCAAAAGTCTTGGCTTCAACGCCATCCGGCTGCCGTTTGTGCCCGACGTTCTATACAACAAAACGCCGGTTAATGAGCTGATGTACATTAACGCCGCGCTCAACCCGGAGTTGATCGGCAAGACGCCGCTGCAAGTGCTCGACTTGTGGATGGCTGAGGCAGATCGGCAGGGTATTTACATTTTGCTGGATTTTCACAGCGTCACGAAAGAGTTTCAGTATCCCACCTGGTTTTTAACCGACCCGGCGGATTTCTATCTGACCTACAACAAACAGGCGTATACCAAGGACGACTGGGCGCGTGATCTGGCATTTGTTGCCAAGCAATACGCGCACTTGTCGCATTTCTTCGCCATTGATATTTATAACGAGCCGCATGGCTCGGTGCGGTGGACTTCCGGCGACGTCAACATGACGAACCCGGAGTTGTACTGGAAAGCTGCGGCAGAATTTGGCGCAGCGGCGGTGTTGGCGGCCAACCCGAACCTGCTGGTTTTCGTGCAGGGCACGACGGGTAATTATGATGGCATCGAGAACACCAACATACCCACCAACTGGGGCGAAAATTTTCAGCCTCAGGCTTATCAGCCGCTCCACATTCCGAACGACAAGCTGGTGTTGTCGCCGCATACCTATGGTCCGGACGTCGCACCGAAATCTTCGTTTAATACGGCATCCTTTCCAGTCAATTTATCGGCGGACTGGGAGACGTTATTCGGTCAGTTCTCGCAGACCAACGCGGTCGTGATCGGGGAATGGGGCGGCAAGTACGGGCCAGGGGTCGGTGGTCAACAAGACGTCGCCTGGCAAAACACCTTTGCAGAATATCTGCTTGGCAAAGGAATCCGTAACACCTTTTATTGGTGTTATACCCCCGACAGCTCCGACAGCGGCGGTATTCTCGACGATGCTTTAAATCCGCGCCAAGACAAGCTGGCCTTGTTAAGGAAGGTGTGGGGAACGAGTCAATAAGCTATTGATTTAGTCCTATGAAGTTTGAAGTCAACATCTGACTTTGAATGGTTCGCGCGAGGGGGAGGGTGATGGGGAGTGTGCTTGCACACTCCCCATTTTTATTTTCCGCGAAAATTATCGAGTCGGCCGCAGTTTATCGCGAACTCAGCTCAGCACGGATTTCTTCCAAAAATTTCGCTGCAATCTTGGCGTGCGCCGCTTCCGTGGGATGAATACCGTCGTACAAATCCGCAGCCGTCAACACCGAGTTGACGTCAACAAAGTGCACGCGTTGGCCTTCCGCAACGCGGGACTCGACATTAGTGCGGATCACGGCATTTACCTGTTGCACCAGCACCGCGCGGTCAATGTTGTTGGGTTGAATAATCACTGACGTTTGCGGAGGGAGTGACGCCACAAAAATCCAGGCGTCCGGACGCGCCGCTTCGAACTGGTCAATTAATGCGTTGTGGCTTGCAGCGATTTGGTTCGCACTTTTGGCGGTCCACCAGGCAATGTCATTAGTGCCGATCATCAGCAAAATAATGTTCGGCTGTTGGGATTCCGACCAGGAATTGATATTGCTGCCGACATTGTCAATATTGAACCCCGCATGGCCTTCATGATGTTTGTCGGCCACCCGCGTGTTCTGGTCGAACAGTGTGCCAACATAACTGACGCCGCAGTCATTTTGCTGCAAGCCGGTGTACAGATCATTGCGGAACCCGCCATTCACACCCAGCGTGATCGAGTCCCCCACCGGGAGGATGTTCGAACAACTCAGCAGCCGCAGCGCAGGCCCGTCCAACGGAGTTGGAGGCGGAGTTGTTGGGGACGGAGCGGGCGTGGCGCTGGGCGGAGAGGGATTATCCGTGGGCGGCTGAGACTGCCGCGGCGAGCTGACGGGCCCCTTACTGGGCCCGCATCCCCCAAGAATCAGTAGCAACGCGGTGAGCGTATTGATAACAGAACATCGCATGAGACCGGAGAATCTTGAGCCGAGGTATACCGGCTGGTTTTTCATAAATGTTCTACTCGCCTTGTCGATTCACTTGGGCGCGTGCACCCACCGCGCTGACAAGAAGTTGGATATGTCGGGACAATAATCCTAGAAACGGCAGTTGAACGGCCTGCGGAGTGCGACCCGTTGTGTGCAGGGCAAGGCGCAACGAGCGAGGAATAGCGAGCTATTCCGACGAGTTGCAACGCAGCCATGTGCACAACGGGGCGTGCTGCGCAGGCCGTAGCGGCCTCACCTACTGGGTGAGGTATGCATTGGCCAACAATATCAATACCTGTACGCATTCGCTTGTGCCTTGCAGCGGTCAACTGCCGTTTCTAGGATAATGCGCGTCCCAGCGAGAAGGGTCTGTTCGTTGGCAAACCAGAACTTTGGATTTCGAAACTCGGCAGCTCCCACTCATCCCGGATGGAAAACCAACACGCTGAGTGCGAGGGAGCCCCGCAGCCCGTCAAGCGCGGTGGCCGTTCGAAAGGGGTTGGTTCTCGATAAATCGAAATAGGGGTATTGCAACGACACCCGCAGCAAAAATCAAGATGGCGAAATAGGCCCATGGGATCTCGATGCTCATCTTGATTCAGGCGTTAGGTTGCGCAGATTGTTCATTGGCTTTTACGGTACATCCCTGTGGAATTGCATAGTGCCAATTGAGTGCGGCAGTGTTGCATCGCATGCGCTACAGTTCTGTTCGGCAAGCCACCTACCGTAGCGGCAGCACGGGCTACTGATACAAGGGAACTAACGATGCGTAGCTTGACAATTACATTTACGCTACTGCTGCTCGCCATGCCGGGCGCCTGCAGGTCAGCGGCCCCGTCCTCGGGCTGGCCGGAGTGGAACGCATTCGTCACCCGGTTTGTGCAGCCCGACGGCCGCGTGGTTGACGTCACATTCGAGCGCAAGAGCACGTCGGAAGGGCAGTCGTACGGGTTGTTCTTTGCGCTGGTCGCCAACCAGCGCGCGCAATTCGACGCCATTCTCAAATGGACTTCGGATAACCTTGCAGCCGGGCAGTTGGGCAACAAACTGCCAGCCTGGCTATGGGGATTGCAAGACAACGGCACCTGGGGCGTGAAGGATGAGAACGCCGCCGCCGACGCGGATTTATGGATCGCCTACAGCTTGCTGGAAGCTGCGCGTTTGTGGAACGTACCGGGCTACGCCGACATTGGTCGCAAGTTACTGGCGCGAATTCACCGCGACGAAGTGACGGACGCCGGAGTTGCCGGTCTGGTGTTACTACCTGGCCCCATCGGGTTTGCGCTCGACCAGGGACGTTTCCGCCTGAATCCGAGTTATCTGCCGGACTTCATGTTCCGTTATCTCGCCGCGACTGATCCGAAAGGTCCATGGCAGGCGGTGTGGGACGGCTATCTACGCATGGTGCCGCAGATTTTTTCCGCAGGCGTCGCGCCGGATTTATTCGTCGTCGATGCTTACGGCCGGGTCCTGCCGGACACCGAAGCGGAGCCGTCCGGAAGCTACGATGCCATTCGTGTTTATCTGTGGGCAGGCATGTCAGGGCGCAGCAGCCAGCCAATGATTAAGCGACTCTCCGGCTATGCCGCATTGATTCGCAAGTTCGGGACGCCACCGGAAAAAGTGAATCCGCTCACCGGCACCGCAACCAAAGCCGATTACTCACCGATCGGATTTTCTGGCGCGGTGCTACCGTTTCTGAGTGCGGCCGGGGATACGCCGATGTTGGAAAAGCAAGGCGCTCGAGTGCGTGCCAAACAACGCGGGCCAACGCATTACTACGATCAAGTCTTGACATTATTCGGCAAGGGCTGGCTCGACGGCTACTACCGCTTCGATGACCAGGGACGGCTGCAACCTAAATGGAAAAGCTAGGAAAATCGGCGGATGGATTAACGTAGCGTGCGCCATGCGCACGATGTTCGCTTGTGAGACACGGCTCGTGCGCATGGCGCACGCTACATGTTGGGTACGCTTCACCGGGCGGGCTGGAAGCCCGCGGTCCCAGTAATTCTTGGAAGTGTCAATAAGTGGTACTGGAGCGCGGCCATCTTGGCCGCTTTTTTTGGCGTTCCCACCCGCCAACATCGTGCGCATGGCGCACGCTACGGATGCGAACCCGTCCCCGCGCTGGGGGACGGTGTTTGATTTGAGCTTATTCGAACAACGTACGGTCAAGTGTTGACTTCAAACTTCCTTGCGCTGAATCAAGACGCATTGACTGCGCGATCCGGCTTGTCTCCATCCAAATGAGTTACGAGTTCTGAAGGTTGCGCCGCGAGTCCTGCGGGTTGATTGGCCAGCGCCGCAAGCCGCAAGCGTGCCGGTTCGGCATGAGTCGTCGTCGCCGTGTCGGTTGCCACGGGCGGAGTCGAGGTCGGAACCAATCGCAGCACCGGAGTTGAAGGCGCTTTGCGCAGCACGATTTCAGCGTTTTGCAGCAATCCGAACACGCGCGGGCCACGCACCAGATAGCGCTTGGCCATGCGTCCGGGCGCTTGCATGAGGCGGTAAAACCACTCCATGCCGCATTGTTGCATCCAGACCGGTGCGCGGCGTTCGTCGCCGGTGAGGAAGTTGATCGACGCGCCGATGCATAATGTCAAGCCCCGAGCGATGCCGCGTGCTTTGAGTTTTTGCGCGATGACTTCCTGCTGCGGAGAACCAATCGCCAGCATGCAGAAACGAAACGGGCTGTGCGACTCGATGAAGTTCAAGCAGGCTTCCACCGCCTTCGGATCGCTGATGAATCCCATCGGCGGATTAAAATGCGCGAGGCGCTCGACCCCATAGCGTGCTCTGAGTTGGCGTGCCTGCTCATCGGTGCCGCCGATCAGCACCAGCGAGTCGTTGGGTGCGATCACTTCGGAAAAGAGTTTCTCGGTTAGATCGCTGCCGGTGCATACCGGCAATTCGATGCCTTTAGTGAAGCGCAAAATCCTGGCGAGAAAGCGGCTGTCGAGCAGCACGTAGTTGGCTGCTGCGTAGAGCGAGCGGAACGCTGCATCTTCATGCAAGCGAATCATGTGGTCTGCATTCGGCGTGACGACGTAGCCGTAACGATTCTGACCATATCCCGCCGCCACTTTGGCAAATGCAGCCAAGTCGTAATTGTCAAACTGGAAGGTGAGTTTCGCGGCGCGGGGTTGCGGAATGCTGCGCTCAGACCGAGTGAGTCTGGCGGTGAGCGTTTCCAGTATCGCAAGCGGCAGCAGCGCCAGCGTGATCATCCAACGCGGCAGCAAATCTTCCGCCGCCTTGATCAGCGCATCTGCGCGCTCGACGGGGCGACCGGCCAACAGGCTCACCGGCACGCCATCGCCGACGTAGTCGACGGTATTGTACGGAACTGTCAAGCCCACATGTTGCGGACACAAACCGATGGGAACCGACAGCGCTTTCAGGCGCCGCACAATCGACAGCACGCGTTGCTCGGCGGTTGGCGGCAGCGTCAATACAATCCAGTCGATCTTGCGCGTTTTACCCAGCTCAATCAGTTGATCGACTGTTCCGACGGACTTAATTTCGCTCTGCGCCGCACCCAGAATTTTATCGTCGAAGACACCCAGCAGCTCGATGGTTCCGGCGTGCGATTGACGCAGCGAATGCACCAGCCGGTCAGCCACCGGGCCTGCACCGACCACGGCGATGACTTCAGTTAACACACCCTGACGCTGCAAGTGGCGCAGCGATTGAGCCAGCAGCGCGCGTGTGAGCGAAGTCAGGAACACCGTTACCGCAAACCAGCTGACCAGCCAGCCTTGCGGAAAATGTTCCAGTGCTTGACATGCTGCACCCAGCGCAACAATGACACTGGTAAACAGCGTGAAGCGCAGCGCGTAGGAGCGAATCAGCGCTCCCATGTGGCCGCAGGTTGCGGCAGCACCAAAGCGTGGATCGAACAGGATGAAAGGGGCGAGGACAGCGGCGACCAACGCAGCCTGTTCCCAGGCGGTTGCGAAATCAGCAGCGAGATTCAGCGGCGTTTGCCAGTAAGAATAGAGAAGGTTGCTGAGCGACGCGGCAAGCAGGACGCAGAGGATATCGAAAAACAGGATTAAACCACTGCTCATGGAAACCAGGTTGTAGCTCAATCTGGATTTGGTGGTTTGCGCAGACGTGGCGATGAAGGTATCGGTGGGAACGTTTTCTGAAGGTTGCGTAGGCGTATTCATAGAGTGCTCGTTGAGATGGACTAATAGAACGAACACTAGGCTTCCACCGCTTCAAGGTCTGTGCGCCTGCGGACTCAGTACGTTGACGTACATTGTTTATGTCTTGCTGTGGCACACAAAATGTTGAAAGGCACGGTTTATGCGAGTATTTATAGGGAAACTTAGTCGTTGGACTGAACGCATCTACACGGCTTTTATATGAGGAAGGCGGTGACTAATCGGGCCAGCCGATTAAGCTAAGAAGGCGGAGGTGCTCATTCATTTTGTTCGACGAAGTTTAAAGTCAATATCTGACTTAAAATTTGTGTTGGCGAGCAAATCATCCTGCCAAAACAATGGAGCGTGCGCCATGCGCACGACCTTCGCATGTGGGGAACGGTAGCGTGCGCATGGCGCACGCTACGTGTCACGCGGGCGCTTAACTGGTTGGGCCTATAAATTAGGAGTCTGTACTCGACTTTTAAATTGATAGGACGCGCATATTAATAGAGGTACACAGCGCCTGCGTTACTGGATTCTCCGGGGGCACCCACGGCGAGGGTGTTGCCGTCACCGCTCAAAGCAATGGAAAATCCGAACGCATCATTCGCGCTGACTTTTGACGCCTTCACGTAATTTTGTTGAGACCAGGCGCTGTTGTTGCTGGTGAAGACATACGCGGCACCCGCATTGCTTGCGGTTTTGTCCGCTTGATTGCCGCCCACGCCGGTCGCGGCGCTCGATTCTCCGGTCGCTCCGACCAGCAAGGTGTTGCCGTCGGTGCTGAAGGTCAGGGCGCCGCCGAAAGCATCATTAGGCGCAGTGTTAGAGGCTTTCAGATAAGCTTGTTGTGACCAGGCACTTGCGCCGTGAGTAAAGACATAAGCAGCACCGGCACTGCTGGCACTGCGGTCGGCTTGATTGCCGTTAACGCCGGTTGCAGCGCTTTTTTCCTCACGGGCACCTACTGCCAGGCGGCTTCCGTCACCGCTCAGGGCAACAGCAGAACCGAACGCATCGAACGCTGCGGTGTTGGAGGCTTTCAACGCAGCCAGTTGCGACCAGGTGCTTGCGCCCAGCGCAAAGACATACACCGAACCGCCGACATCGCTGCCGTTGTATTCATCCGGTGCGCCGACTGCCAATGTGCTGCCATCGCCGTTGACGGTCACGGCGGCTCCGAAGTGGGCGCCGGAGAGCGCCGTTGAAGGTTTCAAAAATGATTGTTGAGACCAGGTACCTGCGCTTCGGGTAAAAACATAGGCCGCACCCGCGTCCATGCCGCCGGTGCGTTCACCGGTGGCACCCACCACAAGCGTGTTGCCATTGCCGCTCAACGCGACGGCGCCGCCGAAATACTCGGCGCTCCGGGTGCTGCTGGATTTTACATAGGCCTGTTCAGTCCAGGCGTCAGCGCTGCGGGTGAACACATACACTGCGCCGCGATTGGAGTTATTTTCGCTGATGCTGCCACGCGAACCATTAATGCCAACACTCAGGCTATCTTCAAGATAAGCGCCCACCGCCAGCGTGCTGCCGTCGGCGCTCAACGCCAGCGCACTGCCAAAATAGTCACCTCTGGCTGCATCCGGAGCTTTAATTAAAGCCTTTTGCGACCAGCTGCTGCCCTGGCGAGTAAACACGTAAACCGTGCCCGATTGATTGTCTTTACCCAGCGCTCCTACGGCGAGGGTGTTGCCATCAGCGCTGAAGGCGACGGCGCGGGCGAAGTAATCAGCGGCCGCTGTGTCGGAGGTTTTGAGATAGCCGATGGCTTGCGCAACCGCATCGTGCGCGACCACTTCACGTGACGCGGTGCAGCCGGTTGCGTTACACGCCTCGAGTAGATAACGCGTTGCTGACCAATCCTGTCGATGCACAGCAATCTCGCGATCCACCGAAGTGCCGGTGATGTCGGCCCCCAGTTGCGAGAAGCCGGTGGCGCCGTTGGTATTCTGAAAAAGTTTGTAATAGCTTGCGTTGGCTACAGCAGGCCACGAAAAATGCAGCTGCTTTACGCTCCCCGTGATTTTCAACACCGGCTGATTTGCGGTGATAACGCTCGGAGTTCCGGCCGCTGGCGGCGTCTCAGGGCTGGTGCTTCCGGTCCCACCGCTGGTACCGCTGCCGCTCACTCCCGTTCCGTCGGTGGAGGTAGAAAAGCCGGGAGTCGCCGTGCCACCCGAAGTACCGGTATCGTTACTGCTACCCGATCCGCTACCGTTATTTGCAGGATCACTGCTACTACCACCTCCGCTGCTGCCACTGTCACCACTTCCACCACCCCCACCGCCGCAAGCGGCCAGGGCGCTGAGGAGCAAAGTGATCGCAACGGTTTTGATTAACCGGGACGAGCGGCTTGGTGTTGACATAAATTTCTACTCCTAAAAAAACTGCGAAATGGCGATGGGATGGGCAATGGTCCACCAGCCAAATCAGCCGCAATTCTTCAATATGCGTTGGTTCGCTTGAAGACTTCGCGGCAGGTCAGTACCAGGATTTTCAAATCCAGCAACAGCGACCAATTTTCAATGTAATGCAGATCCAGTTCGACCCGGCGCAGCAACTGCGCCGTAGTATTGGTCGCCCCGCGCGCACCGTTTACTTGCGACCAGCCGGTCATGCCGGGTTTTACGCGATGACGTTGCACGTACACGTTGGTGATTTCATGTCCCAGTTGCGCTTCGGTGCGCATGTTGACAGCGTGTGGTCGCGGCCCGACCAGCGACATGCCGCCTTGCAGCACGTTGAAGAGTTGCGGGAGTTCATCAAGGCTCGATGAGCGCAGGAAGCGTCCCAGGCGGGTGAAGCGATCATCGTTACGAGCCGTTTGCTTAAGCTCTCCAGTCGCACCCGCCGGGTTCCAGCGCATGGTGCGGAATTTATAAATTTCAAATTCATCGTTGTTAAACGCGTGCCGACGCTGTTTGAAAATGACCGGGCCCGGGCTGTCAAGCTTGATCGCCACGGCAATGATCGCCAACACCGGCAACAGCAATAGCGTGATAATTCCACCCAGGATATAGTCCTCGGCCGCTTTAATTACCGCATTCCAACGCTTGATCGGGCGGTCGGCCAGCAGGCTCACAGGCACACTGTCGCCCACGAAATCAACCGCGTGATACGGCACCGTGAGTCCCACATGTTGCGGACACAATCCAATCGGGACCGACAATACTTTCAGTCGTTGCACGACTGCCAGCACACGTTGCTCGGCGGTGGGCGGGAGGGTGACTAAAATCCAGTCGATCTTGCGCGTTTGGCCCAGCGCGATGAGATGCTCCAGAGTGCCGGAGGATTTAATCGTGCCGTGGGTTGCGCCGAGAATTTTGTCGTCGAACACGCCCAACAGTTCGATGTTCTCCGGACGAGACCGACGCAATGCCTGCACCAAGCGGTCAGCGACCGGCCCAGCACCGACCACCGCAATGACTTCAGACAGCCTTCCGTTGCGTTGCCAGTGGCGCAGTGAGTGCGCCATCACCGTCCGGGTGAGCGACGTGACGACCAGGCTGGCAGCAAACCACATTACCAGCCAGGTCAGGGGAAACTGTTCCAGAGCTTGACTTATATCGCCAAATGCCAGAATGACAGCAGAAAATAACGTAAAGCGCAGCGCATAGGAGCGCACCAACAGAGAGGTCTGCCCACGACTGGCGATGGACCCAAAGCTCCTATCATAAAGAAGGAACGCCGCCAATACCGCTGCCATCAGGGCTTCTTGTTTGAAATCGTTGCCGAACCCGGAAGCCAAACCCAAACGTAGCGGTACTACCCAGTGGGTATAAAAGAGCGTGCTGGTGAAGGTCGCGAGCAGCACGCCTACAAAGTCAAATAACGGCAGCAAATCGCTAGCCAGAGTAGCTGCCTTACGACGTGCTACGCGTGGCGCGGGCCGCGCGGTCGGAATGCCCAAAGTCTGATTGGATGAGTTCATATCCGCACATTAAGTCAGTTGCGCAAGAGGGTCTGTGCGTCGACGTACTCTGTGTGTTCACGCACTCAACCCATTCCCAAGCATGCCTGTCAATGTGGAATTCAGGCGCCCGATCTCGACTTATATTACCGGCCCCGTAACGGCAGAACCTGGGTTTTAATTTTTGCTCCTTACATATATGTACGTTATCGAACGGTTTGTTTTGACTGCCTCGGCATAATGGTACTGAGCAGTTCAACCAGTGCGTTACCGCAAACAGATCCTCACGGAGGCAACAATGGAACAGACATCACCGAACCTATCCAATGATTTAACGCGTCCGAAATTGTCGGAAGCAGTCAAGAACTTCAAAGTCAGTGCAGAGCAAGGTGTCGTTGAGAAAGTGAAATACGCCGCGACCGCAACCGATGATTATGTGCAGGGCAATCCCTGGGCAGCGGTCAGTATCGCTGCAGGTGTAGGCATCATGCTTGGCTTCATAACCGCGAAGCGTTAATGCGCGATTGCAGCCTTGCTGTGCAATACCATGCCGGTTCCGTTCACATACGCATCTGCGGGGATATTTTATTCAGCCAAGAATTTTTACCGCCGGTTTTATTGCACTTTCGCCCGCTTAATTGCAGCGGTTTGCAAGTGTGATGGTGGTGGAAAAATCCTACTTACCACAATGTTAGGCTGGACGGCATCGGCGTTTTTTTCGGCATCCAGACCCGTTACTATAGAAGGCGGCTGGGCTTGACTAAAAAAAATCATGCAGGTGAGTTGCCCGACGCGCAGCCAGCGGTGTCACACAAAGCCTACAAGCAGAGTCTGCATAAGCTGCAAGTTGAACTGGTGAAACTGCAACGGCATTTTATCCAGCGCGACGACAGGATCCTGATCATTTTTGAAGGCGGGGACGCCGCCGGCAAGGATGGTACGATCAAGCGCATCGTGCAGCATCTGAGTCCGCGTGAAACCCGCGTCGTGGCGCTTGGCAAGCCGTCGGATCGTGATCGCACGTCGTGGTACTTCCAGCGCTACGTGCCGCATTTGCCTGTGGCTCAAGAGCTCGTGCTGTTTAATCGCAGTTGGTACAACCGCGCGGGTGTGGAGCGCGTGATGGGCTTCTGCACCGAAAAGGAATATCAGGAGTTCATGAGCACCGTATCAGACTTCGAACACATGTTGGTGCGTTCGGGAATCAAGCTGCTCAAGTACTACCTTGACATCAGCAAGTCGGAGCAGAAGCAACGCTTGGATGAGCGCAAGCGCGATCCTCTGACGCAGTGGAAAGTCAGCGCGCTGGATGATCAAGCGCTGAAGAAGTGGAAGCAATACAGCACAGCACGCGACGAAATGCTGGCCCGCTCGCATAGCCCGGGCACGCCGTGGACCATCGTGCGCGCTGACGATAAACAAAGTGCACGGCTCAACGTGATTAAAGATCTGCTGAGTCGTTTGCACTACGAACACAAAGACCAGCGGCTGGTGTTGCCGGACCCGAAAGTTGTGTTGACCTACGCGGCCGAGTATTCAAAAAACGGAGTGCTAGCTCCGTAGTCGGCACCGTGATGAGAAGTTGGGCAGCCAATTTTCCTTAAGTCCGACAGGCTGCTCGGCCCACTCGAAACTGACCAGAATGAAGACCAGCGAAATTCGTTTTTTCCACTACTTGTATCAAGTGAGAGCGCGCTTGCGCGACAGCGGCGGCGTTCCGCCCAAGTACGCATTTGACGAATCCCCGCTACGTTCCGAGCTGTTCAGTGCCGAGCAGATGGAGCAGCACGGCAAGCGACTTGCCGCCAAACACAAGCTGACCGAAGAGAGTCCCCAAGATCAACTCCTGACCCGTCTGGCGGAGAACGAAGCGGTTTTGATAGATGTCTGCGGTCGCCTCATGACGGCGGTCAAAGCGGGCCAGCAGATCACTCCGGCCAGTGAGTGGCTGCTCGACAATTTCTATCTGATTGAAGACCAAATCCGCACCGCCAAGCGCCATTTGCCGGAAGGTTATAGTCGGGAATTACCGCGTTTGTTGAGCGGCCCGTCGGCCGGGTTGCCGCGCGTCTGCGATATCGCCCTGGAACTCATTTCACATGGTGACGGGCGCGTGGACCCGGAAAGCCTCAGTCGGTTTGTTGCTTCCTATCAAACCGTCAGCGTGCTGAAACTAGGCGAATTATGGGCGATTCCGATCATGCTGCGGCTGGCGTTGATCGAAAATCTGCGGCGTGTCGCGGTGCGCATCGCCGCCGGGCGCGTGGATAACGATGTCGCGGAGGCGTGGGCCACGCAGATGGCAGTGGTTGCCGAGAAAGATCCGAAGAGCCTGGTGTTGGTCATTGCGGATATGGCGCGCTCGCATCCGCCGATGACGACCTCGTTCGTGTCGGAGTTCACCCGCCGTCTGCAAGGCCAAAGTCTTGCCCTGGCACTCCCGCTCACCTGGATCGAGCAAGTGCTGGCGGAGTCGGGTTCGACCATCGAGCAACTGGTGCAATCCGGCAACCAGCAACTGGCGGCGGATCAGGTTTCCATCAGCAACAGCATCGGCAGCCTGCGTTTTCTGGGCAGCATGGATTGGCGTGAATTTGTCGAGACCATGAGCATCGTCGAGCAGACGCTGCGCGAAGATCCGGACGGCAGCTATACGGAAATGGATTTCGCCACGCGTGACCGTTATCGTCACGCCATCGAAAAGGTTGCAAAGACCAGCGCCCTGACCGAAACCGAAGTCGCGCGCAGCGCGATCCAGCTTGCGCAGGCCGTGCATGCGGCGCATCCGGATGGCAGTGATCGCAAGGGGCATGTCGGCTTCTATTTGATTGATCGCGGCTTACATGTGCTTGAAGAAAAAATGCAGGCGCGCCTCCCGCTGGCGGAAACTTTGAGAAAAACAGGTGCCCGCCATCCATTGGGATGGTATCTGGGTGCGACTGGAGTCTTGACATTTTTGTTCAGCGTGGGCCTGCTCGCCATGGCCCAAGCGCAAGGCATGGCGCAGGCGATGCAAATTCCGTTCGGTCTGCTTGCGTTGCTGGCCACCAGCCAGCTGGCGCTCGCACTGGTTAACTGGGCGGCGACCTTGTTCGTGCGTCCGCATTCGTTGCCGCGCATGGATTACTCCGGTGGAATTCCGGCGCAAATGCGGACCTTGGTGGTGGTGCCGACCATGCTCACCAGCCCCAGCGGTATCGACGAGCTGATCGAGGCGCTGGAAGTCCGCTTCCTCGCCAATCGTGATCAGCATTTGCATTTTGGTTTGCTAACCGACTTTCGCGATGCGCATCAGGAAACACTCGCGGAAGACGCAGCGCTGGTTAAACAGGTGCAGGAGGGCATCGAAGCACTGAATGAAAGATATTGCACCGCGACTGCGGCGGAAGACCCGGACATTTTTTTCCTGTTTCATCGCCCGCGCCGTTGGAATCCGCATGAGCGGCTGTGGATGGGTTACGAGCGTAAGCGCGGCAAGCTTGCCGATTTAAATGCATTGCTGCGTGGCCATACGCGCGACCATGTCGGGGAACGTTTTTCGCGCATCGTCGGCGACGTGAAGCGTCTCGCGAACGTAAAATATGTCATCACCCTCGACACCGATACTCAATTGCCGCGCGATGTTGCACGGCAGTTGGTCAGCGCCATCGCGCATCCGCTGAATCGTGCGCGCTATGACGCGCAGCGGCAGCGTGTAGTTGAGGGCTACGGCATTTTGCAGCCCAGTGTTGGCGTCAGTCTGGAAGGTGCCAGTCGTTCACGTTTTGCCCGGCTGCACGGCTTCGATACCGGCATTGATCCCTACACGTGTGCGGTTTCCGATGTTTATCAGGACGTGTTCGATGAAGGCTCGTTCATCGGCAAGGGCATCTACGACGTGGATGCGTTTGAGCTGGCATTGAATGGACGGTTCCCCGAGAACCGCATTCTCAGTCATGATTTATTGGAAGGGTGTTATGCGCGCTCCGGGCTGCTGAGCGACGTATATTTATACGAAGATTATCCCGCGCATTACAGCGCTGATGTGAGTCGTCGGCATCGCTGGATACGCGGTGATTGGCAGTTGTTCGGTTGGCTATTGCCGCGCGTGCCGGGAGCCCAAGGTCGTCGCCAAAAAAATCCGTTGCCGTGGCTGGCGCAGTGGAAATTATTCGACAATCTGCGGCGCAGTCTGGTGCCCATCGCGTTAATGCTGTTGTTGGTGCTGGGCTGGACGCTGCTGGCGTCGCCCGCATTTTGGACGGTCGCGGTGCTCAGCATTTTGCTGATTCCACCCGTGATCTGCTCAGTGGTGGAAATATTCCACCCGCCGCGTGAAGTGCCATTCAGTCAACACCTGTTCGCGGTATTCGATGCCATGGTGCAGCGCCTGGCGCAAACCGCAGTCACTTTTATCTGTCTGCCCTATGAAGCGTATTGCAGCCTGAATGCCATTTTGTCTACCACCGGGCGCATGGTGTTCACGCGCCAGCGGCTGCTCGAATGGAGTCCCTCGGGCGACGCCGCGCGCACCAGCCGCACCGATTTTGGCGCGGCATTACGTAGCATGTGGGTGGCACCGCTGATCGCGATCGCGGTGGCGTTTGGACTTGCCCTGTTCAAGCCCACCATGTTGCTGGTTGCCGCGCCGATCCTGCTGTTATGGCTGGCGTCACCCGTGCTGGCCTGGTGGCTCAGCCTGCCGCTGGTGGCGCGCGCAGCGCAGCTGGCGCCGTCACAAATTGTGTTTCTGCGCAAACTGGCGCGCAAGACCTGGGCATTTTTCGAAACCTTTGTCGGCGCTGAAGATCATTGGTTGCCGCCGGATAACTTTCAGGAATACCGCGGCGCAGCCGTGGCGCACCGCACCTCACCGACCAACATGGGGCTGTCGCTGCTGGCGAATCTGACCGCCCATGATTTTGGTTACCTTCCCGCCGGGCAACTCATCGAGCGCACCACCCAGGCGCTGAATACCATGGAGACTCTTGAACGCCATCTGGGCCACTTCTACAACTGGTACGACACCGTATCGCTCAGGCCGCTGCACCCAAAGTACGTTTCAACCGTCGACAGCGGCAATCTCGCGGGTCACTTATTGACATTGCGGCCGGGGTTGCTGGCGCTGGCAGACCAGCCGATTTCAGGGACGCGCGTATTTGACGGGCTGCTCGACACACTGGGTGTGCTGGTTGATGCAGTAGCGCTTGCGCCGGTGGCCGAGCTCAAGCAGTTTCAGGATGATTTCGAAGCGGTATGTGCATCGCGGCCCAGCACCCTGGCGGAGGTCTGGCAGCGTCTGGACCTGTTGGTGCGTCGCACCACGCAGTTTGCAGGCAGCCTGAATTCAACGCCGCTCGTAGTGCATAAAAGTTTCAAGCGGACATGGGGGACCGGTGGGAAAAATATTGTTGATCTAATGGACGTGAATTCCCGACACCACCTGGCCCTGGATGATGTCAACACCGGTCCCACTGATGTCGTTGCAGAAAGTGATGGCAGCTGGTGGGCGCGCACCTTGGCCGCGCAGTGCCGTGCACTGCTGGATGAATTGACCTTTCTCGCGCCGTGGTTGGTGCTGCCCGCTGCGCCTGCCGGGCTTGGCGAGATCGCCGAGATCACGGCCGTCCCGACCTTGCGTGAATTGTCGCGACTTGACGCGCGGGTCCTGCCGCTCATCGAGCGCGGGTTATCCACGGGCAGCGTCGGGCTGGCGGAGCGCGAATGGCTGCATGCATTGCGACGCTGTGTGCTGGATGCCAGCCAGCGCGCGACCGCGCGCATTGCAGCGGCCGAGCAGCTTGCGTCGCAAGCCAGTCAGTTTGCCCAAATGGAGTATGGCTTTTTGTACGACAAAGCCTCCTGCCTGCTCGCCATTGGCTACAACGTGGATGACCGGCGACGTGACGCGAGTCGTTACGACTTGCTCGCGTCTGAAGCGCGCTTGATTAATTTTGTCGCGATTGCACAGGGGCAGGTGCCGCAGGAAAGCTGGTTTGCGTTGGGGCGGCAGTTGACCAGCGTGGGTGGTAAACCGGCGCTGTTGTCGTGGAGCGGCTCGATGTTCGAATACTTGATGCCGCTGCTGGTGATGCCGACGTTTGAAAACACGCTGTTAGACCAGACCTGCAAAGCCGCCGTGGAGCGACAAATCGAATACGGTCGGCAGCGCAGCGTGCCGTGGGGCTTGTCGGAATCCGGCTACAACCTGGTCGACCTGCATTTCAACTATCAATACCGCGCGTTCGGCGTTCCCGGCCTGGGTTTCAAACGCGGGCTGGCGGATGATTTGGTGATTGCACCGTATGCCTCGGCGATGGCGTTGATGGTGAATCCGGAGGCCGCCTGCCAGAATTTACAACGCCTCGCCGCAATGGGAATGGCCGGAAAATTCGGCCTTTATGAAGCAGTGGATTACACCCCGTCACGTCAACGCCGTGGGGAATCCAGTGCCGTGGTGTTGTCATACATGGCACATCATCAGGGGATGAGTTTGCTGTCGCTGGCGTACCTGTTGCTGGATCGCCCGATGCAGAAGCGCTTCACCTCCGATCCATTGTTTCAGGCGACGCTGCTGTTACTGCAAGAACGTATTCCGCGCTCGGCGGCATTGTTCCCGCACACCGCGCAGATTTCCGATATTCGTTCCACCTCGAACGCGCCGGAAGCGCCCATCCGCATATTTAACAGCCCGGATACGCCGATTCCGGAAGTGCAATTGTTGTCGAATGGCCGCTACCACGTGATGGTCACGCAGGCGGGCGGTGGGTATAGCCGCTGGAAAGAGCTCGCCGTCACGCGTTGGCGTGAAGACACGACCTGCGATCATTGGGGTACGTTCTGTTATCTGCGCGATGTCAGCAGCGGCGAAGTGTGGTCGACCGCGTATCAGCCCACGCTCAAACGGCCCGAGCATTACGAAGCGATTTTCTCCGAAGGCCGCGCCGAATTTCGGCGTCGCGATTTCGATTTCGAGACCCACACCGAAATCGTGGTGTCGCCGGAAGACGACATCGAACTGCGCCGCGTACACCTGACCAATCGCGGGCGCACCCGCCGCACCATCACCGTCACCAGTTACGCCGAAGTGGTAATTGCCGTGCCTGCCACCGACGCGTTGCACCCGGCCTTCAGCAACCTGTTTGTGCAAACCGAGATCATTGAAAGTCGCAAGGCGATTCTCTGTACGCGTCGTCCGCGTTCGCGCAGCGAACACGTGCCCTGGATGTTGCACCTGATGGCGGTGCACGGCGCCGAGGTCGACGAAATTTCCTACGAAACCGACCGCATGCAATTCATCGGTCGGGGTCACACTGCGGCTGATCCGCAAGCGCTGAGCGGGGCGGCCGGGTCCCGCAACCTGCTGTCCGGCAGTCAGGGGTCGGTTCTCGACCCGGTGGTCGCGATCCGCTACACCATCACGCTTGAGCCGCAACAGACCATCATCATTGATATGGTGACAGGCGTCGGCGAAAGTCGCGAAGGCGTATTGGGGCTGGTCGAAAAATATCAAGATCAGCGCCTTGCTGATCGCGTGTTCGAGCTTGCATGGACGCATGCCCAGGTGGTGTTGCGCCAGCTCAATGCCAGCGAGGCGGATGCGCAACTGTACGGACGGCTCGCCAATTCGCTGATTTATGCCAACGCTTCATTGCGCGCCGACGTGGGCGTGTTGCTACAGAATCGTCGCGGCCAATCCGGCTTGTGGGGCTATGCGATTTCCGGCGACCTGCCGATTGTGCTGCTGCAAATCGGCGACGCGGCCAACATCGAATTGGTCCGTCAGCTGGTGCAGGCGCACGCCTACTGGCGTCTGAAAGGCCTGGCGGTCGATCTGGTCATCTGGAACGAAGATCACGCCGGGTATCGACAATTGCTGCAAGACCAGATTATCGGATTGATTGCGGGCGGTGTGGAAGCCCACGTCATTGACCGGCCGGGCGGCATTTTCGTGCGCCCGGTCGAACAGATATCCAACGAAGATCGCATTCTGTTTCAGTCGGTGGCACGCGTGATTCTCAGCGATCACCGTGGCTCGCTGGCCGAGCAGCTCAACCGCAACACGCTGCGGCCAGTGCGCGTGCCGCGTCTGCAACCGATCAAAAAGTACCGCGCGGAATCCTCGTCCGGCATCAAGGGGTCGCAGCGTGATCTTATTTTGCACAATGGCCTGGGTGGCTTCACGCCCGACGGCCGCGAGTATGTCATCACCACCACGGCCGACCAGGTCACGCCTGCGCCGTGGGTCAACGTGTTGGCCAACTCACAGTTCGGCACGGTCATTTCCGAAAACGGCCTGGCCTATACCTGGAGCGAGAACGCGCACGAATTTCGTCTCACGCCCTGGCACAACGACCCGGTGTCGGACGCCAGCGGCGAAGCGTTTTATCTGCGCGATGAAGAGACCGGGCACTTCTGGTCGCCCACGCCGTTACCGGCGCGTGGCGCCAACGCCTATGTCAGTCGCCATGGATTCGGCTACAGCGTGTTTGAACACAGCGAAGCGGGCATCGTCTCCGAGCTGTGGGTTTACGTTGCTTTGGATGCGGCGGTTAAATTCTCGGTATTGAAAGTGCGCAACGCTTCCGGCCGCCCACGACGACTCTCGGCGACCGGTTATGTGGAATGGGTACTGGGCGATCTGCGGCCGAAGTCGACCATGCATGTCACCACCGATGTTGATGCCGACAGCGGCGCGCTGTTCGCACGCAATCCCTACAACGCGGAATTCGCCGACCGCATTGCGTTCTTTGACGTGGACGATGCCAGCCGCACAGTCAGCGGCGACCGTGCCGAATTTATTGGTCGGAACGGCTCGCTCAAAAATCCGGCGGCGATGGGCCGCGCGCGGCTGTCCGGCAAGGTCGGGGCGGCACTCGACCCGTGCGCAGCCATCCAGGTGGGTTTCGATCTCGCCGACGGGCAGGAACGCGAGATCGTGTTCCGCTTGGGCATGGCCGGACGACGCGGCAACGACGAGGCACGCAACCTGGTACGCCGCTTCCGTGGCACCTCGGTCGCGCATATCGCACTCGAAGCGGTGTGGCAGTACTGGAACCGCACACTGGGTGCGGTGCAAGTGGAAACACCTGACGCCTCGATCAATGTGTTGACCAACGGCTGGCTGGTCTATCAAACGCTCGCCTGCCGTTTGTGGGCGCGCAGTGGCTATTACCAATCCGGCGGCGCGTTCGGTTTCCGCGATCAATTACAGGACGTGATGGCGTTGGTGCACGCCGAGCCGCGGCGCGTGCGCGAGCAATTGCTGTTGAGCGCGTCGCGTCAGTTTGTAGAAGGCGATGTGCAGCATTGGTGGCATCCGCCCACCAATCGCGGGGTGCGCACGCATTGCTCCGATGACTACCTGTGGCTGCCGCTGGCGGTGTGCCGCTATGTGCTGTGCACCGGCGATACCGGCGTGCTGGATGAAATGGTTTCGTTCGTGGAAGGTCGTCCGGTTAATCCGGAAGACGACTCATATTACGATCTGCCGCGCCTGTCGGGCGAAACTGCCAGCCTGTATCAGCATTGCGTGCGCGCCATCCGGCACGGCTTGACCTATGGCGAACACGGGCTGCCGCTGATCGGTTCCGGCGACTGGAACGACGGCATGAACCTGGTGGGTTTGCATGGCAAGGGCGAAAGTGTCTGGCTCGGCTTCTTCCTGTATGACGTCCTGACGCGCTTCACCGTTCTGGCCCAACGCGTGGGCGACGTGCCGTTCGCAGAATTGTGCCAAACCGAAGCCGCGCATCTGCGCCAGCACATCGAGGCGAATGCCTGGGATGGTGCCTGGTATCGACGTGCCTACTTCGACGACGGCACACCGTTGGGCTCGGCCACCAACGTCGAATGCCAGATTGATTCGATCTCGCAGAGCTGGTCGGTGCTTTCCGGCGCGGGCGATGCGGTGCGTTCACGCAGCGGCATGGACGCGGTGTATTCGCGTCTGGTACGCCGCGATGCGGCCTTGGTGCAATTGCTGGATCCACCGTTCGACACCGCAGACATGGACCCGGGTTACATCAAAGGCTACGTGCCCGGCGTGCGTGAAAATGGCGGGCAATATACCCACGCCGCGATCTGGACCGTGATGGCCTTCGCCGCCTTGGGCGACAGCGCGCGCGCATGGGAATTGTTGACCATGATCAATCCCGTCAACCATGCAAAAACGCCCAGCGAGGTTGCGATCTATAAAGTTGAACCGTATGTGGTTACCGCCGACGTCTATGGTGTTGCGCCACATGCTGGACGCGGTGGATGGAGCTGGTACACCGGCTCGGCGGGTTGGATGTACCGGCTGATTGTCGAGTCCCTGCTCGGTTTACGGCTGGATGTTGACAAGCTGCATTTCACACCCTGCTTGCCCGAGCACTGGAAAGAATTCAAGCTGCACTACCGCTATCGCGAGACCGTCTACCACATCGTTGTGACGCAAACGCTGGCCTCCGGTGCGGAGCGCCAGGCGAAGCGCATGACCGTGGATGGCGTAGACCGTCTCGACAATGTCATTCCGCTGATCGACGACCGGCAGGGGCATGTGATCGAATTGAGTCTGGTCACCGTTCCTGCGGTGCCACAGCGAGACTTTAAAGAGCTGGCCGGATTATGAGACCGGTTCATTCCGGACGGATGACCCGGAATTTAAGTCGGTGGGGTCAGGCTCCAATTTAGGTAAAGGCGCAACAAATGAAAAATAACAACAGTGGGGGAAGCGACTTCCCGGTGGTGTGTGTCGGCGGCTCGGCGGGTGGTCTCGACGCCTATATCCTGTTACTCCAGAATCTGCCTGCGGACATGGGTGTTGCTATCGTGATCGTCAATCATCTCAGAACCGTAGCCACCCGGCTGCACGAGATTCTCCCCAAGTACACACCGATGCCGGTTGAACTGATCACGGAAAGTCTAGTCATTAAGCCCAATCACGTATTTATTATTCCGGAACAGCGTGACTTGCATGTGCTCGATGGTGAGTTCCGCCTCAAGCCGATTTCAAAGCCGCGCGGATGGTCCGATGTGATTACGGTTTTTCTGCGTTCCATGACCGAGAACTGGGATGGCAAACTGATCGCCGTGATTGTCTCCGGTTTTGACGGCGACGGCGCTGCCGCGCTGTGCGGCATAAAAGAAGTGGGCGGCATTACCATCGCGCAGCAACTCGACACCGCAGTGCAGCCGGACATGCCGGAGAGCGCCATCGCCAGCGGCTGTATAGATTTTGTGCTTTCGCCGGAGAACATCGCCAGACAAATTGTACGAATTACGCGCGGGATGGAATAATTTTCCATCGCAAGGTTTAAACCACCGGCTTTAGTCGGTCAGCTTTAGCTGCGAAGATAGGCTGCACGACAGGAGGTGCGGCATGGATTACAGATACGGCAGCCCTACGGTGTTTCAAATTGAGTACCACTTTGTATGGGTCACGAAGTACCGCTACAAGGTGTTGAGTAAAGAGATCGCGGAGCGAGTACGCGAGTTGGTGCGAGAGACGTGTGAGGCGTTTGAGATCAGGATCGTGAAAGGAGTGGTGAGCAAGGATCACGTGCATATCTTGGTGAGCTGTCCGCCGAACATGGCCCCCAGTGAGATCATGAGGCGGATCAAAGGTCGGACGTCGAGCAAGTTGTTTGAAGAGTTTTCGCAGTTGAAAAAGAGATATTGGGGTCGGCATTTCTGGGCGCGGGGGTACTTCTGCGCCACGGTAGGCCAGATGACGGAAGAGATGATCAAGCAGTATTTGGAGCATCACTTTGAGCCGAAGCCGACTGATGATTTCAAAAAGGAACCGCAATAAGACGCGTCGTTCAGTCGACGCGTATCCGGACTTTAGTCCGTAACTCAAACCCACCAGCTTTAGCCGGTGGTTGTTTAGTTGGAGTCTGACCCCAATAGCATTTGCTATCCACAAACTCGGTATTGGACTGTTGCTGGCGCTCGTTGGCCTCTGGGTATTGGCACTTGCTGATTTGCGTTCCCAATTGAAAAGTCCAGATGAAAATCCTGATCATTGAAGATGAACCCAAGATAGCTGCCTTCCTCACCAAGGGATTCCATGAGGAGGGCTATGTTATCGACGTTGCGACGGATGGCGCGGATGGATTTCATCTGGCCACGACGGGGGACTATGCGGTGGTCGTGCTTGACATTATGCTGCCGCGGCACGATGGGTGGTGGGTGCTTCAGGAAATCCGCAAACATCGGCAGGATCAGCCCGTCATCCTCCTCACCGCGCTGGATAACGTCTCCGACCGTGTGAAGGGTTTGAATGCAGGCGCCGACGACTATATGGTGAAGCCATTCGCCTTCTCGGAACTGCTGGCGCGGGTGCGCAACACTTTGCGCCGGACCCCGGCTCGGCAGTCCGAGCTGCTGCGATTCGCCGATCTCGAAATAGACTTGTTGCGGCACAAGGCATTGAGGGCGGGGAAACAGATCGACCTCGCACCTCAGGAATACCGGCTTTTGGAATATCTCCTGCGTCATCCGGGCGAGGTGTTGACCCGCACCAGGCTCGCAGAGCAGGTGTGGGACATGAACTTCGACGGCGACAGCAACGTGGTCGATGTGGCCATCCGCAGGCTGCGGAGAAAAGTGGACGATCCCTGTGACCGGAAACTGATTCATACCCTGCGGGGAGTGGGCTATGTCCTCGAAGAACGGGACTGAGCCTGCCGGTCTCATGGGAAAGTCGGGGTCGATCATCGCCCGTCTCACCTTCTGGTATGCGCTTCTTAGTGTGGTGTTGATCGCATCCGCTGGCAGCGTTCTGTATTGGGTGTTAACGGACCGCTTACGTCAGGAGGACGACCAGATGCTCGCGGGCAGGATCGCCGAGATCCGCGCCATTCTGCTTCATCCCACCGACTCCGCAGTATTCAGGGAAGAGTTTCAGCGGGAGACGGCCATGCTTTACGGTACCTATACCCGGGTGTTGGATTCACAAGGAACCATCGTGGTGGAAGCCCCGACTTCCAGCGCTGTCTTCAGCCGTCGCAAAGCCTCCGATCCCTTCTCCGAAATTCCAGGAGATGAACGGGGTGCGGATTGGTCGGATGAAGGAGAAATATTCCGCATCATGTCGTCCCATGTCGCCGTAGGCTCGGGCTTTACCGTGCAGGTGGCGATGAGCCGGACGAAGGAAGAGGAGGTGATTGCCGCCTACCGGCGAACCCTGTGGCTCACTGTTTCCGCCGCGCTGGCCATTGCCGTCGTGGTGGGCTATCTGATCGCCCGGCGTGGCTTGACACCCGTGTCCCGTCTGGCTTCGATTGTCACTGAACTGAGTGCCGCGCACTTACATCGGCGCATCGGGAACGATGCTTGGCCGCGTGAGTTGAGGCCCCTCGCGGCGAATTTCGACCAGCTACTGGCGCGCCTGGAAGAATCGTTCGCCCGCATTTCGCGTTTTTCCGCTGATATCGCCCACGAATTGCGCACCCCGCTGCATATCCTGCGGGGCGAAGCGGAAATGGCTCTCTCCAAGGCCCGGTCCAGCGAGGACTATCGGACGTGCATCGAGTCGGCTGCGGAGGAATACGAACGTCTGACCCGGATGGTGGATGCGCTGCTGTTCCTCGCGCGCACGGAACATCCCCACGCGCAGTTGGATAAGAAAGCACTGGCCCTCGACCAGGAGATTGCCGCCGTGTGCGCTTTCCACCAGGCGATGGCGGACGAGCTGGAGATCACCCTGATCACTGGCGGCGCGGGGACCGTGCTGGCGGATTCCGGCCTGTTGCGGCGTGCGCTGGGTAACCTTATCGTCAATGCGCTGCGCCATACGCCCAGCGGTGGGCGTATGGCCGTTGAGGCCAGGGAAACACCGGATCGTGAGGCCGAAATCGTTGTCAGCGACACGGGCGACGGCATCGCTCCCGAAGACCTGCCTCACGTCTTCGACCGTTTCTACCGCGCCGACAGCGCGCGCTTGCGGCAAGGGTCGGGCACGGGCCTCGGCCTTGCCATCGTCCAGTCCATCATGCAGTTGCACGGCGGAACGGTTTCGCTGGATAGTGAGCTTGGCCGCGGTACGGCGGTGACGCTGAAGTTCCCTCCCTTTTAGGGTCGCCTCACGAAATGGACAACATCATGCGGACGCTGAAAGAGCGCTTCTCCGTCCAGCAGAGCACGCTGCAAGAGAAGCATGGAATGATCGATCA
>JANMQQ010000241.1:0-3428 GCA_031370545.1 Gammaproteobacteria bacterium | reverse complement strand
GTCATGGCGCGCCGCAGTGTGGCGTGTCGTGACGGACGCAGGACGGCTCGGGCCGCCGCAGGCATACACGTCGCCAATTTTTCGCTCCCGAGGGGGACTTGGACGTCCCGTCGGGTTTCGCGAAAAATGGCGACGCAATCGCACTGCGCTTATCGCGTAATTGCCAGGACCTGGCACGTCAAGGTCAAAGTAACCCGCATCGTCGGTGGAAGTGGAGAGTCGGTCGTCGGCGACGACGAATACTACCGCGTCGACAATCGGCCGGTTACTGCCCTGTTGGAGCACCATTCCGCGCAGCGTGACGATATCCGCTGCACCTGCCGTTGAACTTGCGATCAGCAGTGCCAGCACAAGACATATTCGGAACATCGTACATCCTTGTATCAAACGGGCTGCCAATATTTTTACTGCAATTGAAAACGATAAGTCTGGTTAAACACCGTGGCCACCGGTTGATTGCCGACATAGCCGGGCGTGAACCGGCTGCGATGAATGGCCGAAATCACCGCGACGTCGAACGGTGGCTCGCCGCTTTTGTCGATTTGAACATCGCGCACCGCTGCGGTTTCGTCAAGCGTAATGCGCGCGATGACGCGCACGCCACCCAGCGGAATTTGCACATCTTCGGGATCGGTCGGCAGTGCCTTGTGCACAAAGGCCGGAGTGCGTGTCAGACGTGAAACCGGTACCGGCTCCAAACCCGCAGCTGCCGGAAGCGCGAGCGGGGATAGCTTTACAGTATTAGTCACGACGGAGTTTTCCGCGGCTGTGGCCGACTTCGGGAGCGTGTTGTCCGCTGCGGTTGATGAAGGTGTGTTATCCACTGGAGCCGGAAATGGTTTTGGGGGTACAACATCCTGTGCGGTTGGTTTGAATACTGCGGGAATGATCGGATTCGCACTTTGCGGCGGCGGCGAAATGTTTTGGATGCTGACCAGCGTCGGGGCGGGCAGTTCGGGAGCCAGGGTCGGCGGAACGAACGCGGCGACTGCCACCACCGCCTCAATGGGTGCCACCTGCTCGGGCGGCGCTGCGGCCATTGACGCCGACTGGTGCGTTGAAGTCGACGCAGATTCAACCGGCGCTTCCCTAGTCGACGGCTGCCCGACACTCGACTGCTGTGTTTCCAGAAAAATGTCCAGCGTTGGCGAGTCGCCTTCGACTTCAGACCCCATCTCAATTTCTGGTTGATGCACCGGGCGATAGGTCAGGACCCATAACCACGAGTAAGTAACGCTCAATCCCACCAAGGTCAGCACACTCCAGTGCCACCAAGTGTATCGTTGCTGCGGTTTGATCACTAACGTCATAGGTCATCTCTTGCATCACGCAGTTGGTGTGTTGCGATGTTCAACTCGCCCGAGGCAGTCAATACAGGCAGAGAAAATTTCTCTGCCAATCATTTCACTTGCCAGTCAACACCAGACTCCTTGCAACTAACTGAATTTCTTCCCCTGTGCGTTTGGCAAGTCATGGGTATGCATGGCACCTAGTGTCGTGGCATGCGCCAGCGATTTTTTCAGCAACTGCACTTCAGCATGCAGTCGGGAAATTTCAAATTCGCGCGCCTGCTTTTCCAGCGGGTGTTCGGTACTTCGGTAAACCGATACCAACGCAGTCCAAAACGGACGTAGTTCGTACAACGGGATCACCTTGCTGCCGGTACCCAAACGCCTTTGCCATTCAGTCGCAGTGATCTCGAGTTGTTGCCACAGTTGCGCCGCTTTTTTATCCTGAGTGTCGTTCAAGGCTCGATCCTTTCGGTGCATACCAATCCCCACATTAGCTTCGCCGCCTTAACGCGAACTTTAAGAAACAAGCGACAGCAGCGCATAACCGGGTCGTTGGACCCGTGAGGATCACTCAACACATGGATCGAAACGAAGTATTTCGTAGCACCCGCCGACGGGTCTGTGCGGTAGCGATCCATGGGGCGGGGAGGGGAGCAGTTACGTGGAGATTTAATCCAAAATTAAGACAAGATCAGACCCCTGATGCGGCGTCCAGCTCTTGAACCAACACCCATGGCGCCACGACTAGACTCCAAAATACGCTGGCCTGCTGCTGCCAATGCTGCGCGTCACCATCCGAAGCAGGCGCAATCTGACGGCGCCTAATCCAGGCTTTGGTTTGAGCTTCATCGTCTTGTACAAAAGCCACGGCCACGTCGATTAAATCCAACTCGCGCGCCACGACGATCACCGCGCCGCGCGCAAAATGGCGCTGCAATTCGCGCCAGCTGAGTTTGCCGGTTTCGAGGTTGAGAGTGCGGCGCAACTCCGCATCATTGCCTGTGTCGAGATCATTGGTGTTCATGGCGCGGGCCTGCTGAAATTGTTCGAATGCTGCGCATCATTTTGCGATAAGTTAGCCATCAATGCACGAATCCCGGTCCGCTGTGAATATCGCCAACGAATCCATCGCGGATCCGGACGTGACAGCTCTAGCGGTTTGCCGAGTTGCTACGTACACCGGGTCATCCGTAGACTCCACACCCTAATTGCAGTTACGGAGCGGATACTCATGGCGGTTGCGCTGCTTTCACATCCCGAGTGTTTGCTGCACGACATGGGAGTGCTTCACCCCGAGAGCCCGGCACGCTTGCTGGCGATCAGCGCGCAGCTCGTTGCGGCGGGGCTGGATACGCTATTGGCCCCTGCGGTGACACGCGAACAACTGGAACGCGTGCACGATGCGGATTATGTCGATTCGATATTCCAATCAGCGCCGCAACGCGGCCTGACCGCGCTCGATCCGGATACCCTCATGAATCCGCACACCTTGTCCGCTGCATTGCACGCGGCCGGTGCGGTCGTGCACGCGGTTGACCTGCTGATGCGCGGCGAGGTGGCTTCTGCCTTTTGCAACGTGCGGCCACCCGGCCATCACGCCACGCGTAGTCGCGCGATGGGTTTTTGTTTTTTCAATAATGTCGCGGTCGGAGCGGCGCATGCGCTGGCCGATCACGGCATGGAGCGCATTGCGATTCTGGATTTCGATGTGCACCACGGCAATGGCACCGAGAATATTTTCGCCGCTGATCCCCGCGTGCTGTTGTGCTCCACCTTCCAGCATCCGTTTTATCCCTACAGTGGCACGGCGCCGACGCAGCAGCACATCATCAACGTGCCGATGGCAGCCGGGACGGGCGGCGCGGAATTCCGACATATTGTCGAGACCCGCTGGTTACCGGCGCTGCATGATTTCAAACCGCAACTGGTGCTGTTCTCTGCGGGATTCGACGCGCATCGCGATGACGATCTCGGTCAGTTATTGTTCGACGATGCGGACTATTTTTGGGTGACTGCACAGATCAAGACAATTGCAGATCAGTACGCACACGGCCGCATTGTATCGGTGTTGGAGGGAGGGTATGACACAGATGCATTGGGGCGCTGTGTCGTGGCCCATATGCGCGCGTTACTTTG
>JANMQQ010000239.1:0-3065 GCA_031370545.1 Gammaproteobacteria bacterium | reverse complement strand
GTCATGGCGCGCCGCAGTGTGGCGTGTCGTGACGGACGCAGGACGGCTCGGGCCGCCGCAGGCATACACGTCGCCAATTTTTCGCTCCCGAGGGGGACTTGGACGTCCCGTCGGGTTTCGCGAAAAATGGCGACGCAATCGTCGTTTGGAGTTCAGGTGGAGTTTTAAGGAACGCCCACACTAAATTTACTCTTTACGGATAAGCAATGGGAAACGATAGGGGATTATCTGAAGGTTCATGCTCACAGGCGGACAGGAATCAGACATGGCCAAGCGGCGCATTTACTTGCTGGACTTCAGGCCGGAGCGCTGTTGGCAGACAAAGCGTACAACGCCGACGCCCAGCTGGATGCGTTGAAGGAAGCTCAGATTGAGGCCGTCATTCCGCCCAAGGCCAACCGTACTGTGCAGCGTCCCTACGGCGAAGATTTGTACAAGGAGCGTCACTTGATCGAGTGCTTTTTACCCCAAGGGTAGGCTTCGCGCTCGGCAAGATGAAGCACTACCTAGAATCTTTTCTCGCTACGAGAAATTGGCAACGAATTACTTGAGCATGTTGTCTTTCCTCGGCACACTCATTTGGCTTCGATAAATATCAACAGAACCTAAGAAGTATCGTGTTGACTGGCAAGTTGAATGATCGGGCAGGAAATTATTCTCTGCCGGTATTGACCAACTCGGACGAGTTGAACATCGCAATACACCACCTGCATGATGCAAGGGACGAGCTATGATATTAGTGATCAAACCGCAGCAACGATCCACTTGGTGGCACTGGAGCGTGCTGACCTTGGTGGGATTGAGCGTTACTTATTCGTGGTTATGGGTCTTCACCCATCGCCCGATTCACCAACCTGAAATTGAGATGGGTTCGGAAGTCGACCGCGATGCGTTACCACTGAGCATTGTTCTGGAAGCGCCGCAGGCGAATATCGAGCAGCAGACCATCGTCGAAGAACCTGAATACGCGTCAACACCAACCGCAGAATCAGTGTCGATGGCAGAGTCCCCGCCTCCACACGTTGAGGCAATCGAGCCGGTGGCGGTAGTTGATGCAGTCGCGCCGCCGCCGGCCGCTCCCAAGGTGCAAGCTCCGGCTCCTGTCTCGGTTCGGGATCGCGCGCCACCGTTGCAAAATAGGAACCCAATCGTTGCAGCGGTATTCAAATCAACCACACAGAACGTTGCGCGCCCCAAGCCCTCTCCACCTCCAGCGGGTAGCAAAGCCTCTTCAACTCCAACAGTCAAAGCACGCCCCTCATCTCAGGCGGGCAACGCAAACCCGATGTCGACCGCTCCAACGGAAAACTCCGTCGCGGCTAACACCGCGCAGCCCGCCCGCTCGGCAGTTTCGGGCTTGGAGCCCGTGCCGGTTTCGCGTCTGACGCGCATGCCAACGTTCGTGCACAAGGAACTTCCAACCGATCCGGAAGATGTGCAAATTCCGCTGGGCGGCGTGCGCGTGATCGCGCGCATTACGCTTGACGAAACCGCTGCGGTGCGCGACGTTCAAATCGACAAAAGCGGTGCGTCGCCATTTGATGTGGCGGTGATCTCGGCGATTCATCGCAGCCGGTTCACACCGGGCTATGTTGGCGATCAACCGGTCGCTGCGGTGTTCAACCAGACTTATCGTTTTCAGTTACAGTGAATATTGGTAATCCGTTGGATACAAGGATGTGCGATGTCCCGAATATGCGTAGTGCTGGCGCTGCTGATCGCAAGTTTAACGGCAGGTGCCGCTGACGTTGTCACGCTGCATGGGGTGGTGCTTCAGCAGGGCAGTAACCGGCCGATTGTCGACGCGGTAGTGTTCGTCGTCGACGACGACCGCCTCTCCACCTCCACCGATGATGCCGGTTACTTTGACCTCGACGTGCCAGGTCCTGGCAATTATGCGATCAGCGCAGCGGCGGTCGGCTATGCGCGACCGGAACCTATCACGGTGTCTGTCGAACCCCGCGTTGATCCACGCAATACCCGGTTTTATCTAGTTGCAGAAAATCCTAATCCCGACATTGTCGTGTACCGCGAGCGCAATCCCAATCGAATCGCCAAAGCCGTGATCACCAGTGACAGCCTGCGCACCATTCCGGGCAGTGCGGGCGATTTGCTGAAAGGTTTGCAGGCGCTGCCGGGTGTGCTGGTCGGTGACGACGCATCGAGTGCGCCTGCGATTCGCGGCTCACGCCCGGAAGACAATCTGTATTTCGTCGATGACCTGCCGGTCGGTTATCTGTTTCACCTGGGCGGCGTGGTGAGCGTGTTCAACAGCGATCTGGCCGATAACTTCAACCTGTATGCGGCCGCGTTCGGGCCTGAATACGGCGATGCAACTGGCGCAGTGATCGACGTGGCGCTGCGTGATCCGCGTACTGACCGTTGGCGGCGTAAGTTCAATATCAGCTTATTTAGCGCGGACGCGATGATCGAAGGGCCGGTTACCGAAAATCAAGCGTTCTTCCTGAGTGCGCGCCGCAGCTATTTTGATTTGCTGGTCAACAACGTCAGCGACCAGAGCGCAGGTGCGACCGTCCAGGTGCCGAACTACTACGACTATCAAGGCAAATATGCCTGGCGTCTGAATTCCAGTCAGGTACTCACTGCGCATGTGAATGGCGCGGGTGATGCGATTGAATACTTTGTGAATGATCGCGGCGATCTGGCGCAGAGAAAGCCGCAGTTGATCGGTGCCTCAGCGGTGAATCAAGGCTACGACGCGCAAGCGCTAACACTCGATTCGCGGCGCAGCGCCGATACCAGCAATCGGTTCTCGCTGGGTCAAATGGTCGAGACCGCCAACAGCACCATTGGTACCTCCGAAGATGGCCATTTCAAAACCGGCACGTGGTATCTGCGCGAACAGTACAAGGATCGAATCAATCCGCAACATGAAATTCTGGCGGGAGTGAATTATAGCCAGCTGCTCAACAACGTTGATCTCGACCAAAAAAATTGCCCCCACAGTTCAGACTTTGCTACGAATTGCGGTGATACACCGGACGTGCCGCGCGCCCAATACAAAGATCAATTCACTGTCAACCTCTGGGAGGCGTATGCGCGTG
>JANMQQ010000034.1:0-2998 GCA_031370545.1 Gammaproteobacteria bacterium | reverse complement strand
CAATACTGGCCACGCGGCTTCACGATCAGCTTGCCGACGTGAGTAACGAGGCCTCATTGGCACAGCGTCTGCGCCAATTTCGACGCCGTGAAATGCTGCGCATCGCCTGGCGCGACGTGGTTGGCTGGGCGGATCTCACCGAAACCATGCGCGACTTGAGCGGCCTGGCGGACACCTGTATCGACGTGGCACTGATGCACCTCGAACGTTTCGCCGTCACCGTGTGGGGCACACCCAGCAACGCGCGTGGTGAGGCACAACATCTGGTAGTGATCGCGATGGGCAAACTGGGCGCGGGCGAGCTTAACTTTTCATCCGACGTGGATTTGATTTTCGCTTACGCAGAAGACGGCGAAACCTTGGGCGGTTCACGTGCCACCAGTAACAGCGAATTTTTTTTGCGGCTCAGCCAGCAGCTAATCAATACTTTGAGTCAAGCCACCGCCGACGGCGTTGTGTTTCGTGTCGACGTGCGCTTGCGCCCATTCGGCGACAGCGGCGCGCTGGCAATGGGATTTGACGCCATCGAGCAGTACTACCAGGAACACGGCCGCGAATGGGAACGCTATGCCATGATCAAGGCCCGCGTGTGCGCGGGCGATGTTGCCGCCGGTGAACGGCTGCTGCGCGCGCTCACGCCGTTTGCGTATCGCCGTTATCTCGACTTCGGCGCATTCGAGTCACTGCGTGACATGAAACGCATGATCGCCCAAGAGGTGAAGCGCAAGTGCCTCGACGAAAATATCAAGCTCGGGCCCGGAGGAATTCGCGAAATCGAATTCATCGGCCAGGCGTTTCAATTGATTCGCGGCGGACGACAGCCACTGTTACGCGAACGCCGCATTCAAACCGTATTGAATCATCTGCGCGATGCGAACTATTTACCTGATTACGTGGTGCGTGAACTGCAAGACGCTTACGTGTTTTTGCGCGTGAGCGAGCATCGTTTACAGGAATACGCGGACCAGCAAACCCATAGCCTGCCAGACGAACCGGTGGGCCGCGCTCGCCTTGCCTATGCGTTGGGCTTTGCGGATTGGGCAAGCTACGAAGCGGCCTTGCGCAAACACATGCGGCACGTGCACGACCATTTCGATCAAGTGTTCGCTGCACCGCAAGCCGAGTCCGCCGCCGACGCGCCCGCTCTGGAATTAGCCGCCGTGTGGAGCGGCGCGTTAGCCACTGAAGTGCGCGAGCAGGTATTACGGCGCCTGGGTTACGCTGTGCCGGGCGAGGCGCTCGAGACATTGTCACAACTGCGTCGCGGTAGCGCGTTTCGCGCACTGAGTAGCACCGGGCAACACCGTCTGGATCAGCTCGTTCCGCTGATCCTGGGTGCGGCAGGCAACACCAGCAACGCGGCAGCAACATTGCAACGGATTCTGCGTCTGGTCGAAGTGGTCGCCCGCCGCACCGCGTATCTCGCGCTGCTGGTCGAAAATCCGATGGCCTTGTCGCAATTAGTCAAGCTCTGCTCCGCCAGCGCCTGGATCGCGAAGCTGTTGAGTCGCCATCCGGTGTTGCTGGACGAGCTGCTTGACCCGCGGTCGTTGTACCACCCACCCGATGCAGCGGCACTGCGTGCGGAACTCGCGCATCGTTTATCCGCCATTGCGCCTGACGATTTAGAGCAACAGATGGAAGCGTTACGGCAGTTCAAACAAGCCAATGTATTGCGCGTTGCTGCCGCCGACATCGCCGACGCCTTGCCCTTGATGATCGTCAGCGATCACCTGAGCTGGATCGCGGAAGCCGTGGTTGCTGCGGCGCTAGACCTTGCCTGGCGTGAAATGACGGCGCGGCATGGAGCTCCCGATCAGCACGGCTTCGCCGTCATCGCCTACGGCAAGCTGGGCGGCCTGGAGCTCGGTTACGGGTCCGATCTTGACTTGGTATTTTTATATTCGACCGCAGACCCGGAGCAACTGACCCCTGGAAACAAGCCGATTGCGAGCGCGGTGTTTTTTGCGCGTCTGGCGCAACGCATCGTGCATCTTTTCACCACGCACACACCGTCGGGTGTGCTGTACGACGTCGACCTGCGTTTGCGCCCCAGCGGCGCGTCCGGCTTGTTGGTCAGCAGCGTAGATGCCTACGCCGATTATCAAATCTCGGAAGCCTGGACCTGGGAACATCAAGCCCTGGTACGTGCCCGCCCGGTCGCAGGCGATGCTGCGGTACTGCAACGTTTCGCCACCATCCGCCGCGCCGTGCTCATACGCCGCCGCGATCTCGATCAACTGCGCAGCGAAGTGCGCGCGATGCGGGAAAAAATGCGCGCCACCTTCGCCAGCCCCGGCCAAGGCAAATTTGATTTAAAGCAAGGCCCCGGCGGAATTGTCGACATTGAGTTCCTCGTACAATTCGGCGTGCTCGCCTGGGCGCGCGAACACCCCGCGCTACTGGATTTCACCGACAATATCCGTCTATTGGAACAATTGGGCAAGGCGCAAAAAATCAGCGCCGACGACGTGCACCTGTTGTGCGACACCTACCGGACCTATCGTGCGCGGCAACATAAATTTGCGTTGCAAAATGCACTGGCGGTTGTAAGTGAAAGTGAATATGCCCAGTCGCGCGCAGCGGTGTTAGCGGTGTGGCAGAAATTATTGGAATCGTAGGGTTACCTGTTCAAATGATGGAAAAATCACTGTCCACACGAGTTCACCCAACGCTCCATAGTTGCTCATTGACACTGAATCAGTCCAACGGCTAGAGTCCGTACCTCATTGCTACAGGTTCCCCGCGACATTGCGTCGCTGGGGTTAAACGGGAAGCCGGTGCGTTCATCACGAACTACTCCGGCGCTGCCCCCGCAACGGTAAACGAGTTAACGATCTGCATCACGCCACTGTGTTGAAAAACTTGGGAAGGCGCAGATCAGGGAGACATTCCATTTCCGATTCAAAGCGAGACTAGGCGCCCCGCCGCAGACAGTGCGTTAGCACGACAAGGCGGGGCAACGACGTATCGTTTTGAATTGGGAATGGAATTCTCC
>JANMQQ010000226.1:0-1720 GCA_031370545.1 Gammaproteobacteria bacterium | reverse complement strand
CCCGCCAGTTCGCCGATGGCGTCTTTGCCGTTAAATCCGACATCAACCTCGTAGTTGCCGTCGGTTACTTTGTGGATAACATCTAACAGCCGGGCAACTTTCGAGCGTAACTCTTCGGCCGAGTCATACTCGCGTTTGGCGCCGATCATGATATTTTCAGCCAGAATATTGAACGCGGTGGCGAGCTTGCCGACTTCGTCCCCGCTGGTCACTTCCGCTCGCACATTCTCTTCCCCCGCCGCGCGCCGGTTCACCACGATCATCAATCTCGACAAGGGATTGGTCACCCAGGTGCGCAGCACGACATTTACCAGCAGCAAGCCGGTCGCCAACAATGCGAAATTGGCAACAATTGACACCCACATTTCCTGCTGCACCGAGGCGTCGATTTTGGCCAACGAAACACTGATGCGCACCGCACCATTGATCGCACCTGAAGTGACGTGATGGCACTGCAAGCAATTTACATTGCGGGTGTTTTCAGTGGCGTGGAATGGCGTGAGTACCGTCCATACGCGTTTGCCACCGCGATCTTCAATGACGGAAATATCCTCGCCCGCCAGCGCCCGCCGGTCGAGATCATCCAACGGCTGCTCTTCTGGATAACCTGGGCCAAATTGTTGCTTGACGGGTTCGCCGCGCACCACGCGCGCGTCCACCACTTCGGGTCGCGCCAACACTTTTTTGCGCAGGATAGTGCGCTGATCCATGGTGCCGGTCAGCATCATGGTATTGAGGCTGTCGAAATAAAATGTCGTGAGGTCTTTGGTTTGCTCTTCGGCAAACTCCGTCAAGCGCGCGTTTTCGCGACGCGCGTTGTAGGTGGTGACCAAGGTCATCACCAACAAAAAACTCAAACCCACCGTCAAATTGACTTTGCCGCGCAACGACCAGCTGCGCAACGCCAGAAACCGCGCAAAAGCATTCTGCATAATGTCCCCACCCACTTTAGAACCCCAAACACATCACTCTGAAGCATAGCGGGTATCGAAAAAAAATGAACCGGAATGAGAACTGTATTGCGATTCCCGCTGATGATGTGGAAAACCTGATGCGCGATGTAGCGTGCGCCATGCGCACGAAGCGGTATCCCACACGCTACGGTTCACTAACAGCAGCGCGGTTCAAGTCTAGTTAAGCGTTTCCGTTACACGAGCGTGATCCGTCTAACTCGCACCCACCTGAAGACGATGCTGTGGAGCCTGGCACTGGCGCTGGGCAGCGCTGTGTTCATCAGCGGCGTGACTGCGCTGGAGGTGTTGCAGCCGCTGGAGTGGATGAGTTATGACGCACGTCTGCGACTATTTAATAGCGATAAACCGGCACCGCCGGAGATCGCGGTGGTTTTAATTGATGAAGCCTCCCTGCACTACATGAACCGCGAAGCCGGTCGTTGGCCTTGGCCGCGCTCGGTGCATGCCGACCTGCTCGACTTTTTGGCGCGTGGCAAACCACGCGCGGTGGTGTTCGACATGCTATTTGTCGAGAACCAGCGTGACATGAATGACGCAGGCGCGCTCAGCACCCACGATCAACGCCTGATCGACAGCACGCGCCAAACCGGCTTTACCTACCATGCGTTGCAATTTCTCAGCGAACCCCCGGATGGAATGCGTGCCCGCGCAGCGCAATCACAATTGCCCGCCGGGTTCACGGAGCGTTGGTCCTTGCAACAACGTTTACATATCGAACCGGCACCGGCCGCTGCCGCCGAATACAA
>JANMQQ010000161.1:0-9260 GCA_031370545.1 Gammaproteobacteria bacterium | reverse complement strand
TTCAATTAGGCGGCCCGGCGTTTTATCACGGCGCCTGGAAAGAACGTCCGGCACTGGGCGCCGGACTGCCCGCAGCGACAGAAGATATCGAACGCGCGGTACAACTGGTATGGCGCGGCATCGGAGTGTGGCTGGCCAGCTTCGTCGGCATTAGCGTTGGAGGATTCCTGCTTGCTTGAACATGGCGGACGCTTGAATGCGGCGGCGGCGCATTACGGCATGGCGCTGTCCGACTGGCTGGACTTGTCCACCGGCATCAATCCGAATGGCTGGCCGGTGCCTGCCCTGCCCGCAGGTGCGTGGAATCGTCTGCCGGAACCCGATGATGGATTGATTGCTGCGGCGCACGCCTATTACCGCGCGCCGCATATTTTGCCGGTGGCTGGATCGCAGGCGGCGATACAAATTCTGCCAACACTTCGTACACGTTGCCGAGTCGGCGTGATTACTCCCGGCTACAACGAACATGCGCACGCCTGGCGCCATGCGGGTCATGACGTGACGCCTCTGCCGCACGGCCAAATCTCAGATGCGGTCGATGTCCTCGACGTCATGGTGCTAATTAATCCCAACAATCCGACCGGGCAAACGTTTTCACGCGAACAACTATTGCAATGGCACGCCCAGCTTGCGACGAAAAACGGCTGGCTGATTGTGGATGAAGCCTTCATGGATTCAACACCCGAACATAGCATTGCCGAATACTGCGCGCGCCCCGGCCTCATCGTGCTGCGTTCATTAGGTAAATTTTTTGGCCTTGCCGGGGCGCGCGTGGGTTTTGTGTGCGCAGCGCCGGAGCTGCTGCATCACATCGATGCCCAACTCGGCCCGTGGACGGTATGCGGCCCGGCACGCCGCGTGGCCACCCTCGCATTACAGGACACGCCATGGCAGGCGGCGACACGTGCAAATTTGCTGCGTGACGCGCAACGCTTGAGCCGCTTATTGACAATTCATAACCTTAAACCCACCGGCGGCACGGCACTGTTTCAATGGATCGCAACGCCGCGCGCTGCCTCTGTTCATGAGGCGCTCGCGCGCCAAGGCGTGCTCACCCGTCTGTTCACCGATCCGGCCAGCCTGCGTTTTGGCTTGCCCGCGAATGACGCACAGTGGCAACGCCTGGAATCCGCGCTCGTGAAAACACTGCCATGAGCGGAGGCACGCTAATGATTCAAGGCACTACCTCCGATGCCGGAAAAAGCACGCTGGTCGCAGGCTTGTGCCGGGTGTTGAAACGGCGCGGCGTGCGGGTTGCGCCGTTCAAGCCGCAAAACATGGCACTTAACAGCGCGGTCACAGTGGATGGCGGCGAGATCGGCCGCGCCCAGGCGGTGCAGGCGCAAGCCTGCGGCCTGGAACCGCACAGCGACATGAACCCGGTGCTGCTCAAACCCAATTCGGATATGGGCGCGCAAGTCATCATTCATGGCAAGGCCATCGCGAATATGAAAGCGCGTGCGTATTACGACTATAAAGCCATCGCGATGCAAGCGGTGCTTGAATCATATGTAAGGCTGCGCGCGCAGTACGATGTGATCATTATTGAAGGCGCGGGCAGCCCGGCCGAAATTAATCTGCGCGACAACGATATCGCCAACATGGGTTTCGCAGAAGCGGTGGATTGTCCGGTGTTGATCGTCGCCGACATTGATCGGGGCGGCGTGTTTGCGCATCTGGTCGGCACGTTGGCGTTGCTTTCGGAAACTGAACAGGCGCGGGTAGCAGGTTTTGTCATTAATCGTTTTCGCGGGGATTTGGCGCTGTTGATGCCCGGGGTGGATTGGTTGACGGCGCGTACTGGGAAGCCGACGCTCGGCGTGGTGCCGTATTTGCAGGGGATGCATTTGGAGGCGGAGGATGCGTTGCCGCGTACGCAGGTGCCTAAGACCTCAACAGCATCAGAGCGATTGAAGCCAAACGGAGGATTCCTTTCCCCTGCAAGGGGGAAGGGCAGGATGGGGGTAGGTCATATGAACGACCCCCATCCCAACCTTCCCCCTTCCAGGGGGAAGGGGCCGGTATTCAACTTCATTTCGGCAAGTGAAGCTCCTGTAGTTACTGCGAGTAATCGGACATCGCTACGCATCATCGTGCCCGCCCTCCCGCGCATCAGCAACCACACCGACTTTGATGCGTTGCGGCTGCACCCGCAAATCGACTTCAAGTTTATCGGACCAGATCAAGACATTTCCGCCACTGACCTGATTATTCTTCCCGGCAGCAAAAGTGTGCGCGCTGATTTAGCCTGGCTGCGCGCACAAGGTTGGGATCAAACATTGCTGCGTCACCTGCGTTACGGTGGCAAGGTCCTGGGTATTTGCGGCGGTTTTCAAATGCTCGGTCAGCAGATTCACGATCCGCTCGGTTTGGAGGGCGCGCCCGGCAGCACTGCCGGATTGAACCTGCTCGACGTTGTCACCACGCTGGCGCAAGACAAACAGTTGCGCCGCGTCAGCGGCGTGCTCACGCTGGAACAGGCTCCGGTCACCGGTTACGAAATTCATCATGGCGTAACGGAAGGTGCCGGGTTGCAGCGTCCGCTCGTGACGCTCGGGGCGTGCAATGATGGCGCGATTTCCGAAGACGAACACATCATCGGTACTTATTTGCACGGTGTGTTCGATGCGCCTCCCGCCTGCGCCGCCCTGCTGCGCTGGGCCGGATTGCGCGAAGTGCAAGCCTTCGATTACTTGCACCTGCGCGAGCAAGGCATCAACCGGGTCGCCGATGCGCTGGAACACCATCTCGACATGCGACAGATTAATGTCTTGCTCGGGTTGAATCGCGCATGAAAGAACTCATTCTCGGCGGCGTGCGCTCCGGAAAAAGTCGCTACGCGGAACAGCGTGCGCGCGCTAGTAACTTGTCAGTGGTCTATGTCGCTACGGCGACTGCCGGTGACGCAGAAATGTCCGCGCGTATTCGTGCGCATCAAGAGCGTCGCGCGGCGGAGTGGACGCTGGTCGAATCGCCACTTGCACTCGCCGCGACATTACGCGTTCACGCCGCGCCGAATCGCTGCGTGCTGGTGGATTGCTTGACGCTGTGGCTGACGAATCTGCTGTGCGCCGACGACGAAGAGAAATTCCGCAGCGAGCGCGACGCGCTGCTCGACGTGTTACCGACGTTGCCGGGACACATCATCCTGGTCAGCAACGAAACCAGCCTGGGTGTGATGCCGCTCGGCGCACTGACCCGCCGCTTCGGCGATGAAGCCGGATGTCTACATCAGGCACTGGCGCGCTTGTGCGACCGCGTGGTACTCACAGTCGCAGGACTGCCACTCTCTCTAAAAGGAACCGCAACATGACAGATATTGATTGGTTGAGCGTGCCGGTCGCGCCACTGAATGAAATGGCGCAGCGCGAAGCTGAGCTGCGCCAGACGCAACTGACCAAACCACCCGGTGCGCTCGGGCAACTCGAAACCCTGGCGATTCGACTGGCCGCGATGCAGGGCACGCCGCGCCCGATACTCGAACGCGTGCACATCGCGGTGTTCGCCGCCGATCACGGCGTGGCTGCCGAAGGCGTGTCGGCGTTTCCGCAGGCGGTGACGGCCGAGATGGTGCGTAATTTTGCGCGCGGTGGTGCCGCCATCAGTGTCCTGGCCCGGCAACTGGGCGCGACCCTCGAAGTGTTGAATCTTGGCACCGTGGTCGATACCGGACCCCTGACCGGAGTACGTAACATTAATCTTGGGCCGGGCACGGCGAACTTCGCAAAAACAGCGGCGATGAACACCGAACAACTTGCGCGCGCGCTGCATGCGGGACGCGAAACCGTGCAGCGTGCCAAGCAAGATGATGCACATTTGTTCATCGGCGGGGAAATGGGCATCGGCAATACCACCTCGGCTGCCGCACTGGCCTGCGCCTTGCTCGACGCTCCACCGACCTTACTCGCCGGACCCGGCACCGGGCTCGACGCGCACGGCGTGAGCCGCAAAATAGACGTGATTCGCGCGGCGCTCACCCTGCATCGCGAGCCTGGTCTTGACTCTATGGAAATTCTGCGCCGTCTCGGCGGCTTCGAAATCGCAGCGCTCGCCGGTAGCTATGTGGCGTGCGCGCAACTCTGCTTGCCAGTGCTCATCGATGGCTTCATCGCCACCGCTGCGGCATTGGTGGCCACGCGTATTCTGCCCGGCAGCGATCAATGGTTCCTGTATGCGCACACCTCGGCCGAACCCGGCCACACCTGCATCCTCGAAGCGCTCAAGGCACGGCCGGTGCTAAACCTCGGCATGCGTCTGGGCGAAGGCAGCGGCGCGGCGGTCGCGGTGCCGACGCTGCGTCTGGCATGCGCATTGCACAACGAGATGGCGACATTCGCCGAAGCCGGAGTGTCGGGCAAATCAGCATGAATGAAACGCGCGTCGACCTGCTGCGCCACGGCGAGGTCGAAGGCGGCGAGCGCTATCGTGGCAGCACCGACGATGCACTCACCACGCGCGGCTGGGAACAAATGCGCGCGGCCGTGGGCGACGCGTGCCCGTGGACATGCATCATCAGTTCACCACTGAAACGCTGCGCGGAATTTGCGGTTGAATTGGCGGAGCGCCAGGCTATTCCGCTGGAGCTGGATGCGCGCCTGCGCGAAATTCATTTCGGCACGTGGGAAGGAAAAACCGCTGCCGAATTGCTGGCATGGCATCCCGAACACCTCACGCGTTTTTGGAACGACCCGGTTAACAATCCTCCGCCGGACGCAGAACCTCTGCTGCACTTCGAAGCGCGGGTGCTCGCTGCGTGGCACGAGCACGGCGCCCCAACAGCAGGGGAGCGGGTCTTGATTATTACGCACGGCGGTGTCATTCGCGCGATTGTTGGTCATATGCAGGGTTTGGCGTGGCCGGAGCGGCTGGGGATAGCCGTGCCACATGCACATGTAGTGAGTTACATTTGCGCGAACTCGAGCGGCCGTCCGATTTATAAATTGGCTGGGGATACTCAGCTTGACTCCCCTCCTCATTTTCGAGGAGGGGTGCCCCAAAGGGGTGGGGTGGTTGCCGAGGGCGCGATAGCATCGTCAAGCAACCACCCCGTCCGCTGCGCGTCCACCCCTCCTCGAAAATGAGGAGGGGAGAACTTCTACGCGCGATGATTTTAAGTCCGTTTTTTATCGCCGTGCAGTTTCTAACGTGTTTGCCCGTTCCCTCGGCGCATGATGTCAATGACAGGCACGTAGGATACTCCGTGTTGTTTTACCCGCTGGTCGGTCTGATCATCGGCGCGGTCCTCGCGGCACTGCACGCGCTGCTGGATGGCGCGCCCGTCATGCTCACCGCTGCGATACTTCTGGTCACCTGGATTTTTATCACCGGCGGTTTACATCTCGACGGTCTGGCCGACAGCGCCGACGCCTGGGTCGGTGGGCTGGGTGATCGCGAACGCACTTTAGCCATCATGAAAGATCCCTGCTGCGGTCCGATGGGGGTCGTCGCGCTGGTGGCGGTGTTGCTGCTGAAGTTCGCCGCGCTAACGGCGTTATTCACCACGGGCGCTTGGATCGCATTGTTGATTGCACCCCTACTCGCTCGCACCGCATTGCCTGCTTTATTTGTGACGACGCCGTATGTGCGCGCCAACGGATTGGGCTCAGCTATCGCTGCGCATCTGCCACGCGGCGCGGCCATCGCCGTGGTTGGCGTGGTGCTGATCGCGACGCCGCTGCTGACGGGTCTGCACAATGTGTGGCTGCTGGTCGGCGGCACCTTCGTATTTTTCGCACTGCGCGCGATGATGACTAAACGCATCGGCGGCACCACCGGCGACACCGCCGGAGCCTTGGTGGAAATACTGGAAACTTCGACACTGCTGATTGCTGCCCTGAGCTGATCCTGCCCTATGCCCGGCCCCGCCATTTATGGTCCAATATGCGCTTCTGCGCGGCGCCCACTATCGAGCGCCAGGAATTCCTAAGGAGACGATGTTATGACGATGGACGACCGCGACGGCGTCATCTGGTTTGATGGCAAGCTGGTACCGTGGCGTGATGCTAAGGTTCATGTGTTGACTCACACCCTGCATTACGGCATGGGTGTGTTCGAGGGCGTGCGTGCCTATAACACGACGAAGGGCACCGCGATCTTCCGCCTGCAAGCCCACACTGATCGCCTGTTTCGCTCGGCGCATATTCTCGGCATGCCGATGCCGTTTGAAAAAGAAGTGATCAACGAAGCGCAGCGCGCGGCAGTGCGCGAAAACAAACTCGAGTCCGCCTACATCCGCCCAATGTGTTTTTATGGCTCGGAAGGCATGGGACTGCGCGCCGACAACCTGAAGGTGCATGTTATTGTCGCGGCCTGGCTCTGGGGCTCCTACCTGGGCGAAGACGGACAGAAAAATGGCATCAAGGTGCGCACTTCGTCGTACAACCGACACCATGTCAACATCGCGATGTGCAAGGCCAAAGCCAACGGTAATTACATGAACTCGATGCTCGCGCTGCGCGAAGCGATCGCCAGTGGCTGCGAAGAAGCGCTGCTGCTCGACACTGAAGGATTTGTGGCCGAAGGCAGCGGCGAAAATGTTTTTATTGTGCGCGACGGCGTGATCTATACGCCCGAAATCACCTCGGCACTCGACGGCATCACGCGTGACACGATTTTCCGCATCGCCGCTGAAATGAATATTCCGCTGCATGAAAAACGCATCACACGCGACGAGGTGTATGTCGCCGACGAGGCGTTTTTTACCGGCACGGCGGCGGAAGTCACGCCGATCCGTGAGCTCGACGGCCGACGCATCGGCAGCGGCACACGCGGGCCGATCACTGAACGCCTGCAAACCCGTTACTTCGATATCGTGCACGGTCGACACGTGCTCGACACAAAATGGATCACCCCGGTAAAATGAGCACCAACCTCACCATGTCAACACGCGACCCGAAAGCCCCAGTACAAGCCAACGCGCAAAGCCGCTATCAGGTGACGCGCGCCGACCTGCCCCTGCATTGCCCGATGGACGGCATGACGTTATGGGACTCACATCCACGCGTGTATCTGCCGATTGAAACCACCGGCAAAGCCAAGTGCCCGTATTGCGGCGCGGATTACGAGTTGGTTGTGCCAGGCGAAAAGCGTTAATGCGGGCTCTCGTGGTCAGCGGCGCTCTGGGGCTGCAAGCCCGCTCGCGCGTCTACATATCGCACGCCTTCCCCTGGCAAGGGGGAAGGCTGGGATGGGGGTGGTCCCGCGCACTCACCGGTTACAACTCACCCCCATCCCGACCTTCCCCCTTGCAGGGGGAAGGAGCCGGTATTCGACTTAATAATGCAGCCGGTAGATTAAGTACTTTTTCTGAGAAGGGGGATGCCCGCCTCGTGGGCAGCCCAAGCAAAACAAATATAATCCAACCTGCATGAAGCACTCTCCGTTCGTCGCATCCCGCGCTTTTTTCCTGATTAACATTTCATAATGAACATCACCACCGCCTTCCGTGGGCTGTGCATTGCGCTGGTATTTGCGTTCCCCGCATTCGTTCTGGTGGCCAGCGACATCGGTAGCGTGTTTTTTTTCCTGCTGGCGTTAATCGGTCTGGCGCTGTTGTCTAGCCCCGGCACCCGCACTCCTCTGCCGCGCGACGTTAAGCTGATTTTTTTCGCGGTGCTCGCGTTCGTCGGCGTGGCGATACTCTCTTACTTGCTGGTCGACATGTCGGAAATCAGTCTGAAAAAGCTCGGTCGGTATGGCCGATTTTTGTTATTAATCCCGATTTTTTACTTGTTGCGGCGCATGCGCTTGCCGCCGTCCGCGCTGTGGTACGGCTGCGCTGCCGGTGCAATTCTGGCGGGCTTTGCGGCGATGGATCAAGTGTGGTGGCACGTGCTGTTAGCACCACTGGACCGCGCGGCGGGCAGTGTGCATCCGATTATTTTTGGCGACATGGCGCTGATGCTGGGTGTGCTGAGCATTGCAGGTATGAGTTATTTTTGGCAGCAACACCGTATGCTGATCGCGCTACCGATATTGGCTACGCTGTTTGGTGTGTTAGCTAGTTTTCTCTCGGCGTCACGCGGTGGCTGGCTATCGCTGCCGACATTTACGCTGCTGTTCGCCTGGTACGCCCAGCGCCACTTACCTATTCAACGCTGGCACTATGCAGCAGCATTCACGGCATTAGCCCTCATGATCACCGCAGCCTACGTGGTACCGCAAACCGGTGTGCAGTCGCGCATCGACGAAGCGACACAAGAGGTGCGCAATTATTTCACCGATCACGTTGCCGACACCTCGGTCGGCGCGCGGCTGGAAATGTGGAAGGCGGCATGGAGTATTTTTCGCGACCACCCAATAGTGGGGGTCGGCTTGGGAGACGGCTACGTAAACGCCAAACAGCAGCTCATCGACAGCGGTCATGCCGACAAAATCATTGCCGAGTTCGATCATCCGCACAGTGAATATCTTGCCGCGCTGGCCACTCGAGGGCTGATCGGCCTGAGTGCCTTGCTTGCATTATTTTTGGTGCCCGCCCGCGTGTTCTTCCACTGGGCCCGCGACGGTGCAATGCAACAACGCGCTGCCGGATTCGCCGGTCTGATTTTGATGATTGCGTTCGTGCATTTTGGCATCACCGGCGACACCTTTGATCGCGCGTTGCCGATTACTTTTCTGACATTCTTCCTCGCTGCGCTTGGCGCACAGGCCCCGCAAGACAAATTGAATCAGTAGTTCGGCGATACCGCCCAGTCGATGTGTTGATACCCTTCGCAACGGCTCGCGTACAAGGTGCGCACCAACACTCCATCCTGATCCACTGCCGGTACTGGTGCCAGTTCACGACATGAGGTGAATGCACGCTTAAGTTCGGCGGGACGCTCGGGTGCGTAGTGCACGAACATCGCGCTATGCCCCTGCTCGCGCGCGATGCTCGGCCACAGGTCATGTTGGTTCATGCGCCGTTCGGGATCGCCTTTGATGTACACCGGCACGCGCTTGGGCCAGTAAAACGCGAGATCACCGGCAAGCACATAGTCGCTGACAAAAATGAAATCGACATCACCGCTGAGCTGGTAAAGCTGCGCGACAGGGGCACGCCAGGCTTTCATTTTGCGGATCGGCGCAATGCTCGCGCCGTTGATGCCAAAATTTGCTGGAAAACACAGCGCTGCAATCATCAATCCGGAGGTTGCCATCGCCAGCACCAGCCCGCGCTGTTTCAAAATCGACCACGACGGAATATGTCCGGCCAATAAAATCACCAGGCCGATGAAGCTGGGCGCGGGCCAGTTGATCTGTAATTTTCCGCCCATGGC
>JANMQQ010000141.1:0-4370 GCA_031370545.1 Gammaproteobacteria bacterium | reverse complement strand
AAATACTTGCAGGAATACCTCAATGAATTCTGTTACCGATTCAACCGCCGACACTGCGAACCCTAACTCCCAGCACGACTGCTCGGCGTCTGTGCAACCCGTTTACCCGTCAAATTCGGCTGAGTTTTGTTAAGAGGCAGTAAAACTTATGCTCGCCTTTGAAACAAAGGCTCGCGAATTGGGGTGTTGTAAAGTTACATTGGAAGTCCGCAAAAGCAATGAACTGGCGAAGGCGCTTTATAGGGGGCTAGCATATCGCCGAGGGACGTTTGGCCCGCGTAACGACGCACTGCAATTTTGGGAGAGGAGACTATATTGAAAAGTTCGTCTAACCTTGCGCTTAAGCGGGACTGCGCAAAAGCGCGCAGCCCCTTAGCTACACGTTAGAAGTTCGTAACGACAAAAGCGAAGGTCACGGGCGGGCATCGAAGGGCACAGGCCTTCTGAAAGTTTCGCTATTGCATGCGGCGTGTGTTCATCCGCCGTGGTTGTCTTCCCACCAAAAAAACAAGTTGAGTGTGTGGGCGTTGCTAAGCATCATGAACTGACCAAGGTGCCGGGTCCAGAGTTTTGGTCAGTTACGGTTTTGTCTCATGGGTGTGCTGGCGTTCTCCCGAAAACCGTTCTAACCCTTCGTTCAAGGCGGACGCGGCAAACGCTGCATATTTCCTGCGGTCTGTTCAGCATGCCGCTTAACTAAACGTTAGCGCTCAAAGAAAGGGCCATACATGCTGAAACGTGAGCGAAAAATACTCGTCACATTGACTGTTGTTTTCAGTCTTGGTGTTACAGCGCTCGCCTATGCAGGCTATGCCTCTCCCGGTGAGACAGCATGTGCGCTTGCCAAGTTTGCAGAGATAGAAGCTCTTCCTGATGGAACGCTGGTCGAGCAAAGTAGTTCCACAGTGGAGCGCGCCACGTTTATCGAACTCCAGTCGCAGGCTAGAGAACGAATCAAAGAGACTTTTGGTGCGCCACGCGCTCAGCCCATTGTCGTCGTCTTTCGAGATTCACAAACCTTTTGGCCTTTGAAGCTCAACACTTATGCCAGCGCCGCTTTCGTCGGAAGTCGAGTCTGCGTTCTCATTGGGCCGCAGGGTCAAAATATTGATGTGGTAGCTCACGAATTCATGCATGCAGAACTTGCCAACCGAGTTGGTCATTGGCGTAGGAACTTCGACGTTCCTGCATGGTTTGACGAAGGGGTTGCAATGCAGGTCGATCTACGCGCCCGCTACAACTGGTCAAATCAGAAAGGCAAGTCTAACGATTATGGCTACGTTCGTCAGTTTAATTCGCAAGGGCAATTTAACGACGCTGACGACAAGCAACTGACCCGCAACTATGCCGCAGCAAAGGCAGAAGTCGCTCAGTGGCTTACCACCATTGGCCGTGGCGAGCTGTATAGTCGGCTTGAGCGTATCCGTGCTGGTGAAGATTTCGATGCTGTTCTTATCAAGTGAGTTGAGCGCTAATCGGGTAAGGGCCGGCATCACTCCAGCCCTCCCCACACCACCTAGCATGCGGGTCCGCACTAGGCGGTTGAAGCAGGGTAATGAAAACGTACCCACTGTTCTTTAATCGACACCAGACCCTGTGCGGCTTACAAGAGGACCCCTCCGTTCAACTTGCAATACAAAACTCCTGAGACAGTTCAACGACGAGTTTGTGAGTTATTGCTAATCGATAACCCGAAGAGCGATATGTTCAAGTTTGTCAACGAAGCCTTGGGTTCGGAACTTGAGGAGCTAGTTCAAAACGAGAACCGTATCTATTTCGAGGCAGGATGGTACAAAAAACCGGTAATCAATGGCCTCGAACAATATCTTAAACTACCAGTTTCGATCCGCAATCGGCCTTGATGCCACTCTGGATATGGCTAAAGCTGTCAACGATCTTCCTGAGCTATCTAAGAGAAAGCCAGAGTCCAAATACAAGGAAAAGAAGCTTCCTTTCATGTTTGCTGAAGGTCGCGTTTTTCAGCGCTCCTACACTTGAGTTCAAAGGCGATGACAATTTCTTCAAACAACAGAAGCGTTGAAGGGTCAAGCGAAAATAAAGTTCATTGCCTTGGTATTGGAAAACGATAAAGAGCTTCAAGTAGTACTCAAAAAGAGGAAGTCCCCTGGTCATAAAAATGGCTAACCTGGGCTCGCGTTTTCATCTGTGATGCCGAAAGGCGTTGAGAGCGGTACAGAGGGAAGCTCGACATATAATTCAGGCGAGTTTCGCGAATCTACGTTCCTGAGCTTGAGCGCGCATGGAGTTGAGTGCGATTTGGGCGCGGGCGCGGAGGTTATCCAAATTTTTTTGGGCTGCTGTGAATGCGCCGTAGTTGAGTCGGAAAGTTAGTAGATTCCGGCCGCGACTCACGACGCCGCTCCCGCTGTTTTACGCTTCAACAGCACATACACCGCTCCCGTGCCGCCGTCGTTGGGCGGTGCGGAACAAAATGCCAATACCTGCGCCTGTTCGGGCAGCCAGTGGTTGACGATGCTTTTTAATACCGGGGCGGCGTCGTGTGCGCCGCGGCCTTTGCCGTGGATGATGCGTACGCAACGTTGGTCTTGTGTTGCGCACCAGTGCAGAAATTCATGTAAGGCGAATTGTGCGGGTTTAGCTTGGTAGCCATGCAGGTCGAGCGTGGCGGTGGGGGTGATGGTGCCACGTCGTAGTTGTGTCAAGGTGCGCGGCGCGATGCCGCTGCGGGCGAATTCCATTGTGTCGCCAGAGTGCAGTGGGGTGACGTCGTCGATTCCCAATGTGTAGCGCGGGGACACAGGTTCGCTGATGGCGTGGCGCGATTTTTTTGTGATGGCGGGCGCGTGCAATTTTTTTTGCGGCAACAATTTCACGTCGGCCATCGCGTTGCGGAACAGGTCCACATCGGACTGGCTGATCTTGGGTGTCTTCTTGGGTGGTTTCATGCGCGTTAAACCGGCGAGCGATGGTCTTATGATATCGGCCGGGCGCTGCGCCGTCGTTATCCAATTGATGCAGCTCGAATCCCACCCGGGGTCTTGCTAGAATGTGCGCCCACGCGCACTGCGTCTGCCTTCACTGAGGAATCCAATGTTTACCAGAAGCATGGCCATAGCCGGGTTTGACGATGCCTTGTGGCGCGCGATTCAAGGCGAAGCGCGCCGCCAGGAAGAACACATTGAGCTGATCGCGTCGGAAAACTACACGAGCCCGCGCGTGCTGCAAGCGCAGGGCACGCTGCTCACCAACAAATATGCGGAAGGCTATCCCGGCAAGCGTTATTACGGCGGTTGTGAATTTGTCGACGTGGTCGAAACGCTGGCGATTGAGCGCGCTAAAAAACTCTTCGGCGCGCCGTATGCGAACGTGCAGCCGCATTCTGGTTCGCAAGCCAACGCGGCGGTGTATCTGGCGCTGCTGCAACCGGGCGACACGATTCTGGGCATGAGCCTAGCGCACGGTGGGCACCTCACCCACGGCGCTAAGGTGAATTTCTCCGGCAAGATTTTTAACGCGGTGCAATACGGCTTGAATATCGCCACTGGCGAAATCGACTATGAACAAGTCGAGGCACTTGCGCTGGAGCACAAACCCAAGATGATCGTCGCCGGTTTCTCGGCGTATTCGCGCGTGGTGGATTGGCAACGCTTCCGCGAGATCGCCGATAAAGTCAGCGCGTATTTATTTGTCGACATGGCGCACGTTGCGGGTTTGGTTGCAGCCGGATGTTATCCCAGCCCGGTGGTGATTGCAGACGTCACCACTACCACTACGCACAAAACTTTGCGTGGTCCGCGCGGTGGATTGATTTTGGCGAACGGCAATCCCGATGTCGAAAAGAAGCTTAATTCCATGGTGTTTCCTGGCACGCAGGGTGGGCCATTGATGCACGTCATCGCAGCTAAAGCGGTGGCTTTTTTGGAAGCGCTGCAACCCGAGTTCAAGGTGTATCAACAGCAAGTTGTGGCCAACGCGCGTGCGATGGCTAAGGCCATGCAGAAGCGCGGCTACAAAATTCTGTCGGGTGGCACCGACAATCATTTGTTCCTGGTCGACTTGATTGGCAAAAAAATCACCGGCAAAGATGCCGACGCCGCGTTGGGTGCCGCCAACATTACGGTGAACAAGAACGCGGTGCCTAACGATCCGCAATCACCGTTTGTGACCAGTGGCATTCGCATCGGCACACCGGCGGTGACCACGCGTGGTTTCAAGGAGGCGGAAGTCAAAGAGCTCGCCGAATGGATCTGCGATGTGCTGGATAACATCACCGACGCCAAAGTCAGTGAGCGGGTGAAGGGCCAGGTATTGGCGGTATGCAAGAAGTTTCCGGTGTACCAATAAATCTGGAGCGTGCTGGGTTACGCCGCAACTGCGGCTAACCCAGC
>JANMQQ010000137.1:0-9590 GCA_031370545.1 Gammaproteobacteria bacterium | reverse complement strand
CGATCGCCCAGGAAAGCGGCACACTACACCTACCGTCGCTGAAATGGCTGCGCGATAAAATGCCCTGCCAGGAAATCGGCAGCGAGGTCTTGATCCGGGAAGATCGCGATGCCCGCGACTGATTGCTACATCGATACCAGCGCACTGATCAAGCTGTATGTCGCTGAACCGCTGTCGGAAGAAGTCGAGAAATTCATCGACACCCTCACCCACCCTTTGATCAGCAGCCTGAGCATTCTAGAGTGGCACTGCGCGATGAATCGCAGATTGCGCACAGGCGCTTTTGACGAAGCGTATCATCAGATGGCACGGGCGGAGTTTGCGCGCCACTTAGCGAGCGGTGCCTATCGTGTGCATGCGCTGCATGAGGGGCTCTATGCGCAAGCAACCTATCTGTTGGAGGCCGTTGCGCCGTTATCCTTACGTACGTTGGATGCACTACACCTAGCCGCCGCACAATCCGCACACGCAAGCACGATTGCCACCGCCGATAAAATCATGGCCCAAGCGGCGAACCAGCTTGGTCTGGGCACTACCACTTTTTTTAACTGAATGCCCTCATAGATGATCAATCCATAAGGTCACTTCAAAGAGCTAGCTTGATCCTGGTCGTCGCGCTCATCACCCTGCTGCCGCCGTTCGGGTTGAAGGTTTTTTACCGGCGCTTTCCAATCGAATAATGCACGCCACCCGAGAATGTAGAACGGTATCAAGGCGAAGTATTGATGCGAGAAGATCGCGCACCCGAGACTGATTACTACATTGATACCAGCGTGCTGATCAAGACGAGTTTATTTTAGGGCGTCATGTTATGACTAACGTGTTCCAAGACCAATTGCTTAAAGCTGGGCTGGGTCTGCGCATGTGAAAAAGTACGCGACCGAACGAAGGCGACCGTGAGGCTAAACGTCAAGGCATTGATGTTTTTGCGGAAGGCGTTTCCCCAACTTAATTTTCCGGACTACCTATTTAGGGTCCGGCGAGATTGCGCCACATACTACGCTCGTGAGCTGGTCACGGTAGGCCATTGTTAAAGGCGCCCCTACCGCATCCGAAGTGGCCAACAACAGCGCCGCCACGAAAGACGCGTCGTTATTCTCATTCGCGAGCGCAGCCTCGATCGCGGGAACCGTCACTCTGGGCTGCAAAAGACGGAAGCGTTCCTGCGCGACCACGCGCGTCCACTGCGCGCGCAGCCATCCCGCAACGACGAGCGTAGTGCTTAGCTTTAAGATCGACTGGCTGGCCTTCTCAAACAGGCGTAGCCCCATTTCCCATAACTTCTTCGGTTCGATGTGTTCTCCCGCGCGAAGCAACTGGATTGTTTTTGCGCAAATTTCGTTAAGCTGGCCGAGTGATATTGGTTTGCGGTACCAATACTTGAACAGCGCCGAGCCGGGGAATTCATTTCCGAAATGGCCAGTCAGCTGGCCTTCTAAATCTGCAATTGCTCCACCTTCGTCTTTTAGAGCGGCGACAATGCAAAAGGCGAGACTGGCGTCAATAGCGGCAACTTGAAGCTCGTCTGCTGCGAGTGCATGTTGCGGCAACGATGGGATTTCACCTGGAATTGGAGACAAGACGTCAAACGTTGCTCGGAGGTTTTCGCCGTTCGCGTGCAAGTACGCTATACCGTCGAGCCAGCCGTGCAGGTGTTCTGCGAAGTCCACTGGGTCGAGGCGCGCGATGGCGCGTTCCATCCGCTGGTTCCGCAAACTACACTCATAGATTGGGATCGGACCCTGGACCAGCTTGGTGTGTAGCGTTTTAGCTATGCCAACGTCAACGCCCGAAATAATTTCCGTTTCGGCCAGCATGTACCATGCTAGATCGAGAGGCGCTAGCGGTCGTTCACGAATCACGGCGAGAGGTTCAGAATTACTGCATGTTCCCGGCAGAATGCCAATTGGCTCGCTGTCGATTTTTATCTCGCGCGACTGCAACTGCGATTGTGTCCAGAGTACGGCATGGCGGACAACGTGGTGGCAGTACGCTGCTCTCAGGGTCGCCGCAGGATCGAGACTCTTGAGTGCGAGCAGAGCGTCGGCAAGTCGTTTCAAGGCCCTTTCTCGCTCCCCGATCTTGACGGCTGCAACAGCAGCATCTGCGCCAAGACCGATAGCGATTGCTTGCATATCGACGGTGTCTACCGTTGCTGCTGCGGTTTGACCCTCGGTGAACCAGATTTCGGCTTGGCGCCAATCGCTTGTCCTTGCCGCACTGATAGCCGCTTCGCGCATAGCAAATGCTCGCTCGACCGGCTCGTCGAGTCCAACGAGGTCAGCAATTCCCCGTAGGATTTCGACGGCTCCCGTATGATCATCGTGCCGCCAAAGAATTTTGGCGCGCTCTCGCGATAGGTCGATATTTTCACCAAGGGCTACAACGCCTTCATCGAGAGCGCGCAGAGCCGCCTCTTTGTCGTTGCCGTACTCATCGAGCATCACCGCCCGTGCCGCATGGCAGCGAACTGCTAACTCTCGCACGTCCCACAACAGCGTTCGCTCAGCCATCCTTTTGTAACGCTCTGCGGCGTCAGCGGGATTGATTGCTTTACGGTTGTGTTCGGCCAGCCATGGGCCGTTCACGAAAACACCGTAGTCACCTGGCTTGCGATCATAGTCGCGGAGCCACATGGCGCGCTCTTCCGCGCTAAGTGAGTCAATTTCGTCGACTACCTCTTCGAGCCGCGCCACGGAAGAGATTCCCGTGGCGCCAATCATGAACAGCGTCCCAAAGAAGCTACGGTTTTCCCAATCACTCGCCTTTTCAACGTTTACTATAAGACTTTGCAACTCTGGATTCTTGGCGACGAGCTTTTTAAAGCGATAGAGTAGGTCAATCCATGTCACCAAGTGATCAGCTATGCCAGGAATGATGAGCACAACAGCAAACATTAGGGACTCGAATGCTGTTCGCGATTCCGAATCGGGCTCATGTTCAATCTCATTCAGCAGCGCCGCGACGCAGTCAGAGATGTCCGAACTTTCCTTTGTCTGAGCAACGAGCTTGAGTTGTGCGAGTCTTAGCATTCGGGAAACTGCCGGGGAATCGGGATAGATCAATTGGTCGGTGCGCATGAAGCGGAGCAGGAAGAAGTGCTCACTAAGCAAGCTGAGCGAATCGCTCTCGGTCGTCATAACCATATAAGCTAGCGTCGATAGGCTACGCGTTGATTTGCCAGCCACCGCGTGGGCGAATATCACGGTTGCGTCGGACGCATTGATTGTTCGGCGCTCAAGTAGTTGAGTCGCTATCAAATCATGGATGCTGCGTTGCTCGTCAGTGGTCAGCGTCTCACATCCAGCATTACTAGTAAGTGGAGACACTCGGTAATAGCCCTTCCCAAGAGCTTCAATCCAGGGCCCAACAAGCTCGTCCAATCGTTCGCCAGCGTTATCTATGGCCGGTGTGAGCGAGGCAATCCCGAGCGCAAGCGCGCGGTCGAAGCGACCGATAATCAGGCTAAGGCGGTAAAGGAGCATCCGTGTCCCAGCCTGGATAGCCGCCGTCAAACTTCGTCGTGCGGCGTCACGTGCCGCATCAATATCATCTGAAGTAAAACCGCGACTGACGATGTCGCGCACTGCCTCCTTCGGCCAGCGAAGTGCCGCCATGCCGAATGCAAAGGCGTGGACGAGTTGCGGATGACCATTCGCGCCAGCCACATAGGAGAGGCGCCCCCATATCTTAGGATCACCGCCAGTCGCGCGCACGATTTCCATCGCTTCCACTTCGGAGAAATAGCGAACTTCAACAACATCCGACGTGTCGAGACCAAGCTCTAGCAGTGTTCGTGCTGAAGGCCGTCGATGGGTAGTCACTAGCCCAACTCGGTCGCGACGACGAAGTGCCTCGACAATGCATCCAAGCGACAACGAAACACCAACGTCATCAAAGTGGTCTAGGTCCTCAACAACGAGATAGCGTGAGGCTAACCCTCCGATACACCCAAGCAGCGAATCAAGACGATGGCGAGTTTCCGTCCTGTTAGTGTCGCGCAGGTCCGCAATCGCAAAGCCGCCACCGTGCTTAGCTGCGATGGCTCGCGCAACGAGGGACTTTCCAAGCCCCGTCCCGCCAACGAGAACTACAAAACCATGTGCTTCAAGAGCCTTTGATATTGCGGCTTCAAGCTCTGGGCGCGAAATTATGAAGCGCGGCACAGGAAGATCTTTGCCGACGATCAACCAGCCAATGTCGCGTGTTGCAAACGCCGCGCCCGGTGAGTTGCCGACTAGCGCTCCGGTAAAAGCAGATGCAGCAAACTGTACCATCGTGTCTACTGCTGCACGTGGAACAGTTAGCCGTGTTACCCCATCGATAATTGAATAAAGGTCCGCACGCGTGAGAACCCGTTCATTAGCATTCTTCACGATGCACTTTTGTAAGACTCGGTACATCAATACATCCGCGAGGCGTTTTGCTTCCGTAAACGGCAGTTGAAAGCGATCTCGGCCAATTACAATCAAGCGTTCTTCGAGCTCCCGTTTGATCAAGGCTATATCAGGCTGGCCGCAATCCCAATGGATCTTCCGCAGAAGATCCGCGCGCAGTGCGTCGTCGTTGCGGGTACGAACATACTCCTGGACAGATACTGAAAAATTATCGCTATTGAGAATCGAACGAAGCGGCTCGATATTTGCGCCTGATGCTACCTTTCGCCAATACACCAGACCGGCTTCGTCGGCGGGCTGGTCTGCACGGCGCCGTTCTGTCCCGATAGGCGAGGTCGTAAAGTATCTCAGCTCAACCTCGCGTCCAGGATTGCGATCGACAAGATCAACGAACGCATGGATCGCATCACGCACGCTTTGAGTATTGAGAGTGACTGAACCCGAAGCTGCGGTGTCCTTTACCTGTACCCCGGTTAAAACATTGTCAGCCACAATGGCGTAGTCTTCGGCAACCTCAAGATAAATTCTTTGTGTTTCTCCTACGTCAAGCCAAGCTAAGGCGCTGACGGCGACTTGATACGCATAGCCGCGCAACGAGTCGATCGCCTGACGCTCCGGATCGCCTTTTGGAGCAGTGTCGAAGGACGTCCCAGGTGTAAAGATACTATTGGGGTTATCGTCGGCTACATTCATCAAGTCGCTCGAATCAGGTCGTAGTTATCATATGACTACACTACAGATGACCGGGTCAGGCTTGCGCTATTGCATATCTACGCTCGCGAAGTATCAAACAATAACGCAACTACAGTAAGCCCGACCCAATTCCGGCATCATGCCCAATGAAAAGTTGTTCTACGCGTTGGCGCACTACACTCCAGCATTACCAGAGTCGATCCCCCGCTTCTTCGAAAATGAAGGCCATTGCATCCTCTATAGCCGCTGGCGCGAGTTGCTCACACTTGCCGCTTCGGATGGCGCACAAACCAACTGCGGGGTCTCTCTAAAAAAGACTGGATTGTCTGCGACAGCGCTACGAGCACATGGCGCGGCCGTAAGTGGCGCTAAGTCGATGCTTTTAAAATTCACCCGTTCGGGTGATGCGCGGTCGTGCCCGGATTTGTCAGCATAGACGCTTGTTTACTTTCACTGAAGAGAACTGCAAATGTTGAAGCAACTTCTGCGAATGACACATATTGCACAACGTTGTGAAAAGTCGTAGCGTAACCGTGCTTGTAGTGCCTGATGATCCAGGCCCCTTTAAACACCCATATACGCGACGCAAGTCGCATGTCAAGACCGTGAGACGGGTGGTGCGATCGCAAGATCGTCGGTCTAGCGCCTTCGCAATGGTTTTAAGTTCCCAGCCGGCACGCTTGTCGCCAACACCCATGGTTTCCAGTACGTTCACGCCCGGCGGTGCCACGGTGACATAGGGCTTGCCGCCCCAACGATCCAGTGCCAGGACGCGGAAGGGCAGCGTTACGGAGGCTTCAAGCGTCTTGATCGCCTGTTGTTGCGTGCGCTCCGCCTGCACCACTCGACGCGATTGTTCCGCGCCCTCAATGGAGGTCAGCCGCACGGCGTGGCGGTCGACGCTTCCGCGCGTTTGTTCGAGTTGCAAGCGCAGGCCGGCGATGTCCTCGCCGGTCGGCAGCATGCCGATCGTGCCGCGCAAGGTATTGAGATCGGCAGCCATGGTTTTCTCGAAGTTGCTGTTGTTGTCTTCGCCGGCTTTGCGCGTTGCTTCCAGTTCCGCTACGCGATCCTGCAGAATCTTCATGGGGTCAGGTTTCGGCACGGCGGATTGCTCGGTACGAAAAAAGTTACCTTGCGCCAAACGTCCCTTGACCAGGGTGTATACGCCGAAGCCCAACGCAACGACGGCCAGAATCAACAGCAGCGTGCGTCCACGTTTTTTCTTGCGTGCCGGTGCGACGGACGCCGGCCGGGTCGGTCGTTCGGTGAGGGGCGGAAGGTTTGCGGCTTCAGCAACCCGCGCTTCGTTAAGGGGCGATACTTGAGCATTCATATTGATATCCTTTAGAAGTTGCTATTCGCGCGTAGGTCACCACCCAGCGCACTCAACGGGCCTTCACCCTTCGCACCCTCGTCCTCGCTTCCGCTCGGATAAGGAGCCGGGTACGCCTCGTAACGCGCAAAGAACGTGATCTTGCGCGTCAGCTTGTTGATCTTGAGATCCCACTCCGGTCCGGTGAGCGTTTGCAGCGCGTTTGCAAGCGTGATCGGACCCAGGTCGCGGTGCACGGCCGGGATGTCGAGCTCGTACAACAGGGCAGTCGCTTTCTGGTTGACGTTCTTTTCGAGGCGATACCCGCTGCGCTGCAGCAGGAACTCGATCGCCGTGCCGACGTTTTCGATTTGTTGCGGCAGTTTCAGACTGACGACGACGTTAAGGGGATTGGCCTGCTCCGCCGTTGCGACCGGCGCGAGGTAGGAATACCGTCCGACGCGCACTTCTTCGGACGGCTTTTCTTCCGCGTGCGCGGTGTGCATGCAAGGCACGACGTGCGCTAACAGCGCAAGGGCGGTCAATACCGCGCTTCTGATTCCGACTTTGATCATTACTCGTCTCCTGGACTTGTGTTCGCACCGTCGTTCGTTCAAGTCCGCACCGTGGCGAAAGAAGTAAACGCCATGGTGCGGGTACTCGCACTGGTGTTGATACCTGTGATCCGCACCGCTTCGGATAACCGCCTTCGAAGCCGGGGACGAGCGCATCATTCACAATGCCGTTTGCGATGTGAAGCGATAACCGTATTTCCGTTTCAAGGGTTTTTTTTCGAATAAATCCCGCGCGCGCAAATTCGATTTAGGGTTGCAACGCAGCACGCGGTTTGCTTATGGTGCGGCACGTGCGTATTTACGCGGTTGTGCATCCGGTGGAATCATTGCTCGAACATCAGAAGAATTCGGTTGTGCTGGAATCCGAGATTTACGACGGCCTCGTGAACCTGAATCTTTCGCATTGGATTCGTGTGTTCGCCGTACTCACGATGCGCTTCCGCGGTGTTGAACACGCGATGGAGCCGTGCGAACCGCCCCCGCTGCATCTCATGGCCACACTGATCGCCGAACTTGCACACACCGAACCCGCATGGCGCGAGCACACGCTGTTTCAACAATTGACCTGCCTGTCGCTGTTTCACTATCACGCGTCGAACGTCACCGGTGTGTGGAACCCGCTGTACGAATCGCTCGGAACCTTTGCACAACGTGGCCGTCCAGCCATCTGGCTGGATCACACGCCCCACCCCGGACCCGAGGCGGTGATGGCCTGGTTACGCAAACAAATGGATCCTTCGGAGCACTGATGTTTCGCGTATTTCGCAAGCGGTCTGCGCAGCACGCGTCCACGCATGTGATCGCCGACCTGTTGTCCGTTCAAAGCGGTGAAAAATTGTTGGCGACCCCGGATCGCCAGGCGCACTTACGCGAACTTGCGCGCCTCGTCGCCGTTCCCGAAGCGCACTTCGATGCGTTGTACCGCGCGGCGGTGTTGCGTTTCGCACGCTACGTTCAATTGCTACCCGCCTCCGAGTCTCATCATCATGCCTGCGCCGGGGGGCTGCTCGATCACACGCTGGAAGTCCTGATTGAAGCCTTGAAACAACGACGCGCTTATATGCTTCCACCCGGCGCAAAACCGGAGGAGGTTCGACGTAAAGAGGATTTGTGGACGTACGCGGCGACCGTAAGCGCGCTGTTGCATGACGTGGGCAAGGCGGCCGCGTTGCAACGTGTCGTGTTGATGGATGCGTCGGCGCGGGAGCGGGGAGACTGGGATCCCTACGCCGGCGCAATGCCTGATCGAGCGTTTTACCGGATTGAATTTCTGCGCGACCGCAGTTATCCCTTACATACCCGTGTCGCCCCGTTGCTCGCGCGGTACGTCGTGCCCGACCTGGGCATGACGTGGCTGGCCTCTGACCGGCAGGTGCTGTCCTGTTGGCTCGCGGCGATCAGCGGCGACCACGAGACTGCCGGCGTGCTGGGGCAACTGGTGCAGACCGCCGACGGCGCGTCGACTGCACGCAATCTGGGCGCGCACACGCCGCGCATGAATGCCGCGCGTTCCAAACCGCTGAACGAAAAGCTCTTGACCTCGTTACGTTACTTGATCGCCGAAGGCCAGCTTCCGCTGAACCGCAACGGCGCAGCCGGTTGGTTGGTCGGCGACGACCTGTGGTTGGTCAGCAAGCGCGTGGCAGATGCGCTGCGCGAGCAGTTGCAGGTCGAGGGCCACGATGGAATCCCGACGCGCAACGACCGTATTTTCGACGTGCTTCAGGAGCACCGGCTGTTGATCGCGAACGGCGAGCACGCGATCTGGCGCGCGCGTGTGCAGGCGCCGGATTGGGAGAACTCACACGACCTGACCCTTTTACGCATGCCCGCGTTTCATGTCTGGCCCAATCCGCAATCCCGTCCCACGCCGTTTACCGGAACGGTTTCGCCGCTCGTGGGTGCCCCGGTGGACGATGATCGGGCGAGCGCTGCGGATCCGAATAGTTTCGAGTCCGCAGCGCTCGCAGCAGCTCATGCTACGACATCGGTACCACCCGATGCCGTAGCATCGCAAAGCGAGTCGCCGGTCGAGTTTACAAATCAGCCATCAACTTCAGGGAATAAAAACAACCGATACGGAGGCAGTCCTTTTTTTTCCTGGCTCATGCAAGGGCTGCGCGAAGAGACGATTGCTTCGAACCAGCCGGATGCACGAGTGCATCGCACACACGAGGGTGTTTTACTGGTCAGCCCAGCGCTGTTTCGCGACTACGGGCGTAGCTTGGGCGACGAATCGCAATGGGAGCATGCGCAGAAACGCGCGTTGAAATTAAAACTACACAAAGCGACCGCCGCGAAAACCAACATTCACCACTATCGCGTTGAACTTCCGGACGGCAATTTCAACGGTTCAGCGAAAGTCATCAAGGGCATACTGATTGCGGCGCCCGACTGCGATCAACTTTTTCACGGCGCCGCGCCGACACCCAATCCAATTCTGCACCGCATCGATCCCGTCGGCAAGAATGAGAGTCTTCCACTGCAAGATGAGCCTGAACAGGGGTCGTGTTTCCAGCGCGAGATGAGCCTGAAGTAAGGATGTCTTGTTGTTCATGATGGGAGGATGAACGCCATCATGAATGACTCTGCATTGAACACGATTGAACA
>JANMQQ010000014.1:0-6204 GCA_031370545.1 Gammaproteobacteria bacterium | reverse complement strand
TTTGAAATTAACAAATCAATACTGAAGAAAGTCGACTTCACAGAATGGCTCAGGATCGACGATCTCAGTATCAGGAGGGGTTTTGTGACACCACATTTTCACCCCTCAACCCATTCCGGGTAGTTTTTCTACACCCTCGTTGGGCGTCAATTTGCGACGTTCTTGCTCTGCTAAATATTCCCTCATTCCGGCAGCGGCCACATCAACCGTAACTCTCTCGACTGTTCACAACGGACTGAAGCTTCTCGCCGTATGGCGTCCACTTTTTCGAGCCTAGCCCACTTTACGCACTGTCATGTAATTGCGGCCATCCTGAACTTGTATGATCCAAAGGTGGACATCAATGAAGTAGGCGAACACATCTTCAACTGTAGACCGATCGTCCTCGCGATTCAGATGGTTAAGGGTGTAAATGGGCACCTTATCGAACATCTACTCGAGGCGTTCTACTATGAGCCAGTGTAGTGATTAGGGCACAGTATACGTGTCTAACCCGGTGCTCAATCGGACGGCCTCGCTCACTTTCACCCCCATAAGCTGGGTGTACACGCCACGTTCGAGCGGACACCGCTTCGCGGCTGCGCCCCTGGCGGGGTGCCTCTCAACTTAGATCGTTATGATGAAGGGCCTACATGCAAAATGGTAGGAAGCCGTAACGTTACTTTCATCGTGCTCAACGGAATCGCCCCACCGAGCAATGTTACGCTTAGTGACAATGCCGAATTGCAGGCGGCTGATACCTTCCGGTCGCCGGTGCACTGTCTCTACAATAAAAAAATGCGAGTACTGCCCTAAGCTCATATGAGAGATGAAAATATTGATGTCATTCCATTGGAGAATGTTTTGGCCGGTCCGGCTGATCCAGAAATTGTCGAGCTCGAAGCGCGGATTCGCACCGCTCAACTCAATGGGGACGTAATCGCCTTGGAAGTTCTAATTGATGACGACCTATTGTTTGCAGGACCGGACGGCAATCTTGGGACTAAAGTACAGGACCTTGACGCTTATCAATCCGGCATAGTTAAGTTTCGTACTCATGAACCTCGGGAGCTTCGTATTCGGCGCGTGGGGAAAAATGTCGCGATCACATCGCTGCGCGCGTGGCTTGTCGTGGAAGTATCAGGAAATACGAGTGAAGGAATGTACCGCTACACTCGCGTCTGGGATCGTCAACACGCAAATCAGTGGCGTGTAGTCGGCGGCCACGTTAGTCAAATTGAATCAACGGAAAATTAAAAATGCGTAACACCGCGCTCAAGTTCGCACATCGGCCGGCCCGATCAGAGTTCAGCGCCGTTTCACATCGCAAAGCTCTCGCGTGTAAGCGTATTCGTTGAGCCTGTAAAAAACTCGAAATTCCTGGTCAACCACTATATTGTTTGCGAACACGGTGTAATTTTCTACAGGCTCTTAGGTTGGTTATGAACCACACTCAAATATTTTTACCATGTGTTGCTCTCGTTGCTCTCACGGCGATGGTTTGGGTTCGTCTATATGTTGAACGTATCGGTGAAATGCGTTCCCGTCGCATTAATCCGCAATCAATTTCAACATCATCATCTCAAGCTCTTCAGCACATAAAGGCATCTGACACGTTCTCTAACCTTTTTGAAGTGCCAGTTCTCTTCTATGTTTTATGCATTTCTCTGGCAGTGACGCAAACCGTTACTCCATGGTTTATTTATGGTGCATGGATTTTCGTTTTTCTTCGAGCTGCTCACAGCTATATCAACATTACGTATAATCGTGTCATGCACAGGTTTTATGCATACGCGGCAAGCACTGTTCTGTTATTTGTGATGTGGGCAGGTTTTGGAATTCGCTTGTTAGCAGCATGACTAACCCTGTGCTCAACCGGAGGCTTTGCGAGCGCGGCGCCCCTTAGCTTCAGTCGAGCCTTAGAAACATGACAGAATTTTTACCATTTAGAGTCCATGACTACTTATGTCAAGCTCCGCGCGTTATCCCTTAATAACGGCAGTTCTATGGATTAGCGGCTTAACAGAGATCGCTTATTTGATGATTCGAAAGTTAAGCTGATTCGAGGCATCATCGAAGCTGCTGAAGTGAATGGCGAATTCCGGCGCATGGTTTACGGTAGTTTCGATGCCACGTTACAAGGCGTCACAATGATTGCGCGTGGCACAGTGTTCATCGTAAAAACTCAATTAATCCTGCGTTCGAGCGCGAGGTGTGCTGCGTCGTACCCGCTCGCTTCAACGCAAACGTATGCAGCGTCGTTTTGAAGTCTCACATGCCGCCGGAGGCGAGATCGCATCTGCGCCAACTGTATCGAATCTTGAAGAGTGTCGCTCCTGACGGAACGGAGGCAATCAAGTGGGGTGTCCCGGTGTTCTGGGAGCGCGGAATTCTGTTCGGCTTTGCAGCGTACAAGATTCACATCAGCTTCGGGCCTGGGCCTGCCGCCATTAAGCGCTTTTCCACTGAGCTTGCGAAGCACAAGGCCGGGAAGGGCACGATCCAATTCCCCTACGACCAGCCCCCCTCCCCGAAGACCTCGTTCGCAAGATCGCGGTGTACTGCGTCACCGATGCGCGGGAGAGCGACGCCTGATGGATGTAGGTAGGATGGGCGTGTATAGCGTTCTCGCACACGAGGCACAATCCGGCGGCTAACCGGCCGGACGCTGTGCGATGAAGCCGATCCGATAGAATCAAATCAACGAGCTCGGTGCCTCACTCCTTAACACCAATATTAGGTTTCAAAAAATGCAGGAGCCGCAATCGTTTCCCATCATTGAAACCAAGCGGTTGCTGCTTCGCGAGATAACACGTTCCGATGCTGCAAATATATTTGCGATCCATGGTGATCCGAAAGTGATGCGTTGGTTCGGTGCAGATCCGCTGCCCGACCTCACAGCAGCGGAAAATCTGATTCAGAAATTTGCAAAGACTCGCACCGAGCCCATGACGGGAACGCGCTGGGCAATTGAGTTGCGTTCGAATCCTGGGTTGATTGGAACCTGCGGGTTCTTTGACTGGAACAGTGAGTGGAGAAAATGCTTGCTCGGTTATGAACTGGCCCCACAAGCGCAAGGGTCAGGTTATATGAGCGAGGCGCTTCAATCCGTTTTGTCATGGGGTTTCGAAAATATGGTGCTCAATCGGGTTGAGGCACTGATCCATCCGGATAATTTAGCGTCATTAAAGATAGCAAAAAGGCTAGGCTTTATCGAAGAAGGGCGTCTTCGCCAGGTTGGTTTCTGGCGCGGCCAGTTCCACGATATGCTGCAATTCTCCCTGCTCAGAAGCGAGCGGCCTTAGCTCCTTGTTGCAAACGTGACAGTTATTTTCATTTAAACGATCATGGCCATCGAGATGCACGCAGCGCCAATACTACGCGGAAAATACGTTGTATTGCGCGCCCTCTGCGAGGCAGACCGGGCCGTGGTGGAATCAGATCGGAATCCTGATTTTCTTCGATTGGTGGGCACCAACGTGCAAGACGTTGAGGCCGTAGCGACACATGGGTTCGAGCAGTTGCTCGCTGATCCGTTGTGTTGGGCGGTGACGATAGATAATCGCTGCATCGGCACCGCGTTTCTTCATTCGTTGGTGAGAAGTGATAAAAGGGCTCGTTACGCTATCGGCATTTTCGAGCCGCGTGATTGGGGTAAAGGATTGGGTACCGAAGCCACACGTCTCGTTCTCGACTACGCATTTCGTCAGTTGGATCTTCATCGGGTAGATGTGCGAGTGCTTGACTATAACCAACGGGCGATTCGATGCTATGAAAAATGCGGCTTTGTGCGTGAACGCATCGAACGTGAAAGTGCGTGGGTTAATGGTCGATGGCATAACGATCTCATCATGGGGATTCTGGAATATGAGCATGGAAAAACCTAACTTGTTGCTCGACACGGACACTCGTTTCGCTGCGTAAGGTACGTATTTTTAGCATGTGCTCAATTCGTCCTGCGACGCTCTCAGATTCGGAATCCATCCAGGCGATTTTTTCTGAGGCGATTTCATGCGCGCAGTGGCTTCCGCCTGAGTCACGATTGAAGGTAGATTTTACCAAGGCCAGTGAAGGCGAAACCCTCTTCGTCTGTTGTAACCGCGAAAATGAAGTACTCGGCTTTGTGTCCGTTTATGAGCAGGACGCCTTCGTTCATCATCTGTACGTTGCTCGTCATTGCCAACGACAAGGTGTCGGGGCCGCACTGCTAAAGTTTATTGAGGCTTACATTCTCAAGCCATGGCACCTGAAGTGCGTGGCACAAAATGAAATGGCACTGGCGTTCTATCTTTCGCAAGGTTGGATTGAAGAAGATCGGGCGGAAGGGCCAGAGGGGCCCTATGTTCTGCTCAAAAAATTCTAGGTTTAATTTGTTGTTCGACTGCGTGCAGTGAAGCGCTGCGTGTTCACAGCGGCGAAATTTGAACTGCCGGGACATGACAGATACATGAACGTCATTCCCGCGCAGGCGGGAATCCAGAAGGCTGAAGGCTGAAAACACTGGATGCCCGCTTACGCGGGCATGATGGTATGTTTTATGCGAAATGCCAAAGGAACAAGCAATGCTCAGATGCGGAGTTGTTGTCGTGGCGGCGAATTATATTCGATCTCCAACTCACGGTTTTAGCTGCATGAATTTCGAAATCGCCTGCGTTACGCGTTCGGGTTCGAAGGGTGGGAAGATCAGCCCGATTTGTTTTCCGTCGGGTGCGAATACATAAAGGTCGCTGGAGTGTTCCACCAGATAATTGTCGTCACCTGCGCCGTTGTCGGCATCCACGCTGGCGCGCGTTTGGCGATCCAGGTAGATGTAATAACTTCCAAGGCTCTGCGTGAGCGAACGAAGCTCGCTTGGCTCTCCGGTGACGGCAGCCAGGGTTGGGCTGAAGTAGGTAATATATTTTTTCAAGGTCGCGGTTAAATCGCGCTTGGGATCGACGGATACAAACACGAATTTCGGACGATCAGTTGTCCCGCGACCTGCAAAATTTTCCTCTACGCGCGTCAATGTTGACAGAGTGGTCGGGCAGACATCCGGGCAATGCGTATAGCCGAAAAACACCACAGTCCAGGTGCCGCTCAGCCGTTCACGTGTGTAGGCATTGCCCAGATGATCGGTTAACGTAAACGGCGCGGGCGTGATGGGCTGCTTCAACAGTCGTGCGCCGATTTCTTCAAACTCATAACGCAGTGATGCGTTACCGGAATTCTGCGTTTTTGCGATGGCCACGAGTACTGTGCCCGCAAGCGCGGCGAACGTGATGAGCATGGCGATATGGCGTTGTAACATCAGGATCAATCTCGACATAAACGGTGATGATCAGAAGATAGCACGGAGTTTATATTGAGAAATCCGGATGAGAATTACGGAAAGGGAAGTGTAGCGTGCGCCATGCGCGCGACGTTCGCAGTTGGGAGACGATTTCGTGCGCATGGCGCACGCTACGTCATATTCGCCTCGCTTCCGGTGAATCAACAGGTTCGGAAAGGCTGCGGATGCTCGACAGGCTCTCAACTCAGCCCGAGCAGTTTGCATCAACTTGGCGGATTACCGCGACTTCAATAATTCCACGATTTGTTTGCGCAGGAATTCGTTTTCGTCTTCCAAAATCGTGATGCAGCCAGCCATCTCTTTGTTGGTGTGCTCAATATGATCAACGTGCTGTTCAAGTTGTTGGCGTTTCAAGTCATCGCTGATTGCCTCTGTCAGGCGCCAGCGTAAATTCTTGATGGTGTCGACTTGCGCGCCGATCAGTTCTTTGAATTGTTCCGCATCCTCATTGTTTGCTTGATTACTCCCGGGCAATACCGGCGCCGTCTCAGCTACCATTACGGCTTTTTTCAGTGTGTGCGTGTCGAGCAAGGCGCGCATACGTTCATCGAAGGCTTGCCAAAACGCATCGTCGCGTTCTTCGAGCGCGTTGAGTTCGTACTCCATTTGCAGATAGTCAGCGCGTAACGCCAACGCGGCGCCCGCCGCGACATGGTGATCATCCAGATTCGTCGCCGAGGTAACGACGGCGTGACGGTTGCGAGTCAGCTTTTCTTCGGTGAGCAGATACTGCCCTGCATCGGGATGCTTTTCCGCACCGGCTTTCGATACTTCAACTGCGTTGTTGACCTTTTGGCGACGACCCCAAAAATACAGATAAACGCCCGCACCGATACTCATCAGCAGCAGTTCAAGTAACACCAACAGCGTTGCGGCGTGCACACGTATCATGC
>JANMQQ010000059.1:0-15951 GCA_031370545.1 Gammaproteobacteria bacterium | reverse complement strand
TACGGTGTGCGCTGCGTTTGGGATGGCCGAATAATTTATAAAGGTCCCGGTCGATAAACTCCGGCCCATCAGCGTTATAACGCGCCAACTTATCTTTGTAGTAGTTGCCGAGCGTGGTCTTAATCTGCCGCGCAGGCTCCTGCGTTTTTCGATTGCGCAGCTGTTGCGGCTGGTCGTGGATCTCCGCCATCAGCTGATCGACAAAATTTAGTTTCTTGAGCGCTGGCCAATCTGCATAACGGCCTCGCCAATCAGAGTTGGGCCGCAACCAGACTGCAAATGTTTCGGCCCAATCCTCGTGAGGGTGGCGCTGTGCATACCAGTTGGGCAGGTTCAATACAAAGCGTTTGTCGTATGGTCGCGGCCAGTAGGTATCGGGATATTTCTTGGCCGGATTGCCAAACACTTTTCTCCAGTCCTTGCGCCGGTCGAGACGATAGGCGTTCAACAAGGCGTGGGCCGTTTCATGACGCAACAGATTCATGCACCATTGCTTGTCGCCGCCTTCCACATCCATGGTCATGTCGCGTTCCAGTTTGATGAGCTTCGGATGCGCGAGGTAAAACGGAATGGCAACACCTGGAACCCCGTCCGGACAGAACCAGTCATCCGACCACCAGAAATGCGGTTTAAATCTAAACCGGTGACGCGCCAACTCGCCGTACAGCTCACGAATACGCGGGGCCAGCGGGCTGGATGCGATATCCAGATCCAGATCGCAAATGCGCGTCGCCAGTAATTGTTGTTTTCCCAGCTTCATTAAATTATTTCGCGGATGGATTTTTGATGGCCGGTTGTGCCTGCCGCATCCAGGCTAGGTAATCCGCAACTGCCGCAGTATTCTCCGCCGGTGCCCAAGACGCGAAATCGTGTTCAGCCGTAGGAAGATACGCCCCCTCTTTCACTTCCAAAGCGACGGTGCCAGGTTGCATACACACGTAGGCGTGCCAGGTGTTGGGCGGGATTTCCACCGCGCGGGTGGCAGTGCTTGACATCGGTGTGCGTTGGATCACTTGACCTTCATTGTCGAAAATGAGCAGGTCAATCCGCCCTTCCAGCACCATAAAAAATTCCCACTTGTGCGCTTCGGCGTGCCGGTGCGGGCGCATATAGGTGCCGGGTTCTGTGGCAATGAACAAGCGCTGCACAGGAGAATCCAGGCTTTCATGCACGTTCAAATGTGTGCGTAAGCGCGCCGCCTGTGCGGCTTTGCTGGTGAGCGTATTCAGGTGGTCCGCGGTGATGGCTTTGATCATGGGTTTGGTTCGCGTTTGAGGGAGAACAGTTTCGTATCTTGAACACGTGGGGCGCTCAGAACAACAGTTTGTTACGCTCCATCTTCGCGTGACGTGCGGCCGGTGCGTATGATGGAGTTGAGATTCCTGATTTCTAAAAGCCGTGATTGTCGCGGCGGTCACTGCAACCGTAAATGGGAAACGATGAGTCCGCTGTTAACTAAAAAAGTCCACGAAGCGTTGCTGGCTGCCATGCGCGCGTGCATCACCCCGATTGACTGTTCGTTGGACCTTGACCGTTCTATGACGAAGGTCGAGGTCGGCGCTGATGGCTGGCGCTGGCAAGGCCAGCACTTCCCGTTTCTTGAAATATGTAAAGACCGGACGATTTATCACTGGGTGAGCAATGCCTTCGAACCGGTGGCGCGTTTCGCGGGGTCGTTGATCAAGTTGGTGCCGACCGATTGGGGACCACCGACGTTCGAGATCGACGGCATTAAGATGTTGCCCACAGCGCAGGTGTCGCCGTATGCGGATGCGCAACGCAAAGTCGATTTGATTCAACCGCGTGGCAAAGTGATTTTGGATACCTGCGGGGGTTTGGGTTATTTCGCGGCGTGGTGTTTGCGTGGTGGGGCGCGACAGGTGCACTCGTTCGAAAAAAATCCGGATGTGATTTGGCTGCGCAGCCTCAACCCGTGGTCGCCTGAGACTGAAGGTAGCTTGACATTAACGCAGGGTGACATCGCGCAGCAGATCGGCTCGATGCTCAACGAATCGGTCGACGCGATTCTGCACGATCCGCCCCGCTTTGGAATTGCGGGTGAACTTTATTCGCAGGTTTTTTATGATCACCTTGCGCGCGTGCTTCGGCGCAAAGGTAAGTTGTTTCACTACACCGGTACTCCGAACAAGCTGACCAGCGGGCGCGATGTACCGAACGAGGTGTCGAAACGACTACGGCTCGCGGGGTTTGTTACTGAATTAAATGGTGATGGGGTATTGGCGGTGAAGCCGTGACGGGCGTTGAAGGACTGGATTCCCGCGCAGGCGGGAATCCAGAAATTTCGGAATACTGGCACGGGCATAACAAGCAGCAAGAACATTTTGAAGCACCCCAGTGTTACACAAGAAATTCTAAGCAAAGCTGAGGTTACCTAACCATGAACCAAGACATCGTGATCCGTGTGTGGCCTCTGGGATTTCAATGGGAAACATCCGACCCCTTCTTATTCTGCGTGCATCACGAAGATTTCTACCCCAAAGGTAACGCGCAGCATGGGCTGCAGGCGTCGCTCGACGGACGTACCATCGGCAACGATTTCGAAGGCATCGACGGCTGGCGGATGTATCACGGTGATGTCGTGCCGGGCTTTCCCGTGCATCCGCATCGTGGCTTTGAAACCGTGACTATCGTGCGCAAGGGGCTGGTAGATCATGCGGATTCTCTGGGCGCGGCCGGGCGCTACGCCGGCGGTGATGTGCAATGGATGACGGCCGGCAAAGGGGTGCAGCACTCGGAGATGTTTCCGCTGCTCAACGCAGATCGCGACAATACGATGGAGCTGTTTCAAATCTGGTTGAATCTGCCGCCGGCCCACAAGATGGTCGATCCCCACTTCACGATGTTTTGGCGCGATGCGATTCCGAAAGTTCACATGCAGGATAACGCAGGCCGTAACGTCGAAGTCGAAGTGATCGCGGGCTCGCTCGGCCAGGCGCAGGCACTCGCCCCGCCGCCGAATTCGTGGGCCGCGAATGCAAGCAATGAAGTTGCAATCTGGCTGATAACATTAGCACCCGACGCGCAGTGGACGCTGCCTGCCGCGTCACCCGGCGTTAAACGCACCCTGTACTTTCACGGCGGTAAAAACTTACGGGTAGCAGGACGTGACATTCAAGCGAACCACGGCATGGAGTTGAACGCGACTGCCGATGCCACATTGGAAAACGGCAACACCGAAGCCCATCTGCTGCTGTTACAAGGTCGCCCGATTGGCGAGCCAGTGGTGAGCTATGGGCCGTTCGTGATGAACAGCCGTGCCGAAATCGAACAAGCCTTTGCCGACTATCGCCGCACTGCATTCGGCGGTTGGCCGTGGCCGCGCAAAGATCAAGTGCATGATCCGGCACGTGGACGGTTTGCCCGGCATGTGGATGGCAAAGTGGAGGAACCAGGCTAACCCAACACCGGAAACAATCCCTTCAACCCGGTGGCGATAAATTCGACCGCGATGGCGGCCAGGATCAGCCCCATGATGCGGGTGAAGATGTTGATGCCGGTCTGGCTGATGTGGCGCGAGATCCATGGCACCAACTGAAACACCGCCCATAACAACGCGCCCAAAATTAAAATGTCGAGCCCGATTGACAATGAATGACTGATGCCTGGGTCTTTGTGTGCATTCAAGATCACGGTGCTGATTGCGCCCGGCCCGGCCAGCAGCGGCATTGCGAGGGGCACGACCGCGACAGATTCTTTTGACTCGCCTTCCCGTGCCTCATCCGCAGTTTGCGCCACGGGACTGATGCGTGCTTGCAGCATGGAAACCGCCATCAGCAAAATCAGGATGCCGCCGCCGACGCTGAACGAATGGATGGTGATGCCGAAGAAGCTCAACAGCCAATCGCCGAATAACAACGCCACGTACAATATTGTCAACACCGCGACCACGACGATCTTGGCGATCTTCTTGCGCTCTGCTTCGGCCGAGCCGGACGTCAGCGCCACAAAGATTGGCACCGCACCCAACGGGTTCACGATAGCCAGCAACGTGATCAGGAGTTTGGTGTATTCGGTAAAATCATGCATGGCGGTGCCACCTCGGCGAGTTGTAGCATGCAGCTCATTCGACACGACTTCAACCAAGAGGCGTCATGGCCGTTCAAATTTTCAATCTTCGCGGCGTGCCCGATGATGAAGCGGAGGAAGTCCGACAATGGTTGGTAGCGCATCATATTGAATTCTATGAAACGCCTGCGGGTCGCTGGGGCTTGTCAAGCCCGGCACTGTGGATCACTGATGACTCTCAGCGCCCGCAGGTTGTGAGCTTGATCGAGCAATACCAGTGCCAGCGTGCTTCACGGGCTCAACAACTTTATGAAGAACAGAAAGCACTCGGGCAGCATCTTACGTTGTGGCGATTGGTAAAGTTACATCCGCTACGATACATTGCTGCGTTACTTGCAATCGCGTTCATTGTTCTGCTCTCGGTCGGCCCGTTTCTTTGGCCATGGATCGTCGCTCATGCGCTTTCCCCCGCGTTCTAATCAGCCGCTGATGCTTCAGACTAGTTTTCGGCGAGGAGGTCACCTTTTCAGCATGACTCACTAAAGTATTTTGGGGGTCTCCCGAAAGAGTCAATATCGAAAACGCTGTCCGTGTCGCGACGTTGACTACTTCCTCGCCGCCCAAACTCCCGAACAAAGGATTCAGCAATGAAACATACGTTTAAACTCGCGGCCTTATCCATGCTGTGCGCCAATGCGTTTGCAGCACCCGCTTATCTCCCGATTGGCCCGAACTTGACCTATGGCGCGGTCAGCAACAATCAGACGATTATTTCCAACGTGACCAATCCAGCAGCAGGTGCGGCGGTTTTCACCAAGGAAGACAGCCAATATCGGTTTGGGATTTTGAGTTCGATAGGCGGCGGGTATGAAGTCGGTCAAGTGGAAGACTTAAAGAATCAGTTTGACAGCACCATTAAAAAGCTAACCGAAGCGCAGAGTCTTGACATAACCCAGCAAGCGGTTTTTTCATCGCCGGGAGTATTCAATATCCCCGCGACAGCCGCCAACATTGTTGGACAATTAAATTCGCTAGGTGTCGATCCGACAAATGCCCTTATGAACTCTTTTCAAAAAGAGGGCTTCTTAAAAACGTTTTTCTCGATACAGGCGCCGTTCACTCCATTTGTGGTATCACATAAAGGCCTCGGCGGAAGTTTTGTCTTAGACGCAAATGCATCCGCCGTCGGCGCGATGTCCTTTATTTCTGATCCGATAGCGCAGTTTTCGGCGACTGACCCCGCGCTGCTTAATCCTTCTAACTACTCGGTCAACGGCACCACTGCCAATTTAAACTTCACACTTCCAACCAGTGATAGTACTTTTTTAGTAAAAGGTGCTGTCATCTATGACCTCGCGCTTGGCTACAGTCGGCCGGTCGTTGAACAGGATATCGGTAATCTCTATGTGGGGTTCAAAGCAAATTACTACAAAGTCGGATTAACGCGTATTGCACAACGACTGCAAAGCTTACAAGGGAAAAATTCGAATGACGCCTTCAAAAATAATGATCAAAATCGCGTCTACAGTTCTGGATTCGGGTTGGACATCGGCACGCTGTGGATTAGCAAAAACTATCGCGTTGGGGCGTGGCTGGATAATGTCAACAAGCCCAGCTTCAAGTTCAACGAAATTGACGTGACAGCGTATTCCGATGCTGCGGTCAAAGCCGAACTTTCCAAAAGCGCAACCTATGAAATGAGCTCGCAACTACATCTCGAAGGTGCGTTGTATACCGAAAGCCAGAACTGGGTAATCAATGTTGGGGCGGATGCCAATGCGGTCAAAGACCCGGTCGGTAACGAGTATCAATGGGGAACAATCAGCGCTGCTTACGCAACCGATAGTTGGTGGATACCGGGATTTCGCACTGGTTACCGCACGAATATGGCTGGCACAAAACTGAGTTATTTAACCGGTGGTCTCACATTGTTTAAGAGTGTCACGCTCGACGTTGCATATGGTCTCGACTCGGTCGAAATCGACGGCCAGAAAGGCCCGCGTAGCGCCATGGCGAGCCTTGGTTTAGAACTAACATTCTAGGGTATGGAAACAGAGGCCAACTGCCGAGCTTACCCTCGGCATCTGGCTTTGCTACTTTAAAACGCAAACGTAAACTGCGCGGTCACGTCCAGCTCGTCGGCTCCGCCCGCCACAGCAAGATCCAAAATGTAGTCGGTTCCGAACCCCACACCAAATGTCACCAGACTCTGGTTGCTGCCCAGCAGATTTTGTCGCAACCCGGCACGCAGTTGCAGGTATTGCGTGAGAATGAATTCGCCGCCCACGCTCAGCATGCGCGAACGCCGCTCAAAACCAATGCCGCTGTTGGGTACCAGATCAACATCCACTTCAATCGACCGGCTACGTCGCTCATAGGCGATACCAGCGCGCACTTGAGTGTTTAACTTATCGTAGCCGCCAACCGCGTCCGGGTATTTCACCTTGACGGGAATCAGATTGCGCACCAGCACACCGCCGCTGTAAAAGCGTCCTAACTCTTTAAACAGGCCGACATCCAAGTTGAATGCTGAACCGTTACGCGCATTGCCGAAACTCACTTTCGTATCCGCGTTGCTTACGGCCTGATTTGCCCCGGTGGCCTGGAACAAAATAATTTTGGGATTGATGCCCAGCGCAAAGGTATCGAACGCGCGAAAATCTGTGGTAAATACCTGCGCCAGGGATATTCCATGCTCGCCAACGGACACGCCACGTTTTTCTATCACGGTGTTGTATGCCGGCGGGTTGGCCACCACATTTGGACTGGTCGAAACGGCACGCACCGACGCAAATTGATAAAAGTTGAGATACGCCCCCGCGCCCAACACGTTGCTGGGTATGGTGGCGAAGATCGACTGGCCGGTGTTTTCGATTCGCCGGGCGTTACCCAGCTTGTCCAGCAACGCTGCGGCACTTTGCGCGCGTGCAGGGTCCGGGTTACTCTCCAACGCCTGCGCGGACTTCTGAAAATCTCTCAACAGACTGCTCATCTTGTCTGGATCATTGCGCACTGCGCTGTAGGTCGGAGCGGTCAAATACCAGTCAACGAATTCGACGCCATAAGCAAGCAAAGCAGGATTCGATAACGGCGCGGCTTTCACTCCGCTTGCAACACCCACTCCGCCCATTGCGGCGGATCGCGCATCAACACTGAAAAACGCAGAAGCCTCCGCTCGACCTCCTAACATGCATGTCAGGAGGACGATCACGATAGATAAACGGGATGGTATTTGCATCGGTGTTGACAGTTATCCCAATTCACTCAACAGTTCGTCGGCCATGCGCTCGGCCTGACGCGCATAGCCGCCGCCAAATAAATTTACATGGTTCAACACATGGTAAAGGTTGTAGAGCGTCTTACGCACGCCGTAGCCCGCAGCAAGCGGGTACGCGCTTTTATACGCAGAGTAAAAACCCGCATCGAGTCCGCCAAACAATTCCGTCATCGCCACATCGGTTTCGCGATCACCGTAATAAACTGCTGGATCGAATATCACTGGTCGGCCGGTGGCATCAGCGGCAAAATTTCCTCCCCAGAGATCGCCGTGCAAGATCGCCGTGCAGCAACGCTGGTTGCGGTTCGTGCCCCGCCAAAATCATTGAAACTCCTTCGAGCACGCGTTCGAGTTTGGCAATTAACGGACCGTGGTGGCCATTGCTTATTGCTAACTGTAGCTGGAATCCCAAACGATGCTCGCGCCAGAACACTGTCCAGGAATTTTCCCAGGTGTTGCGCTGCGGTGTTACGCCGATAGTATTGTCACGCGACCAACCAAAACGCGGTGCGGTGATACGGTGCAATTGCGCAAGTTGAACACCTAAATCTGCGCTCGCGGTTTCACCCTGCGCACCGAATTCAATATATTCCAGCACTAAATACGCGATGTCAGCAGTCGAGCCCCAACAAATGGGCACGGGGACGCGAATGACGCCCGCTTTCGCGAGCTCAAGCAATCCTTCAGCTTCGGCAACAAACATGGCCGCGTATACATTGCGGTTGGTCTTTACAAAATATTGTTGGGTGTCGTCGAAAAAAATATGGGCTTTGTTGATACACCCGCCGAGCACCGGTCGTGGGTCGTGACTTGCGAAACTACGGCCAATAGCTAATGCAATGGACTCACTGATTTCTGCTGCATGCACCATCACGAAATGCCCTCATGATTTGCGCGCATGTCAATCTTATTTCGGGTGAATATCCTGTGGATAACTCTGTGGATCAAAGTTGTAGGCGAGCATATTTCAGGCATGCCGACGCAGGCATTAGCAGCGGAACGAGTAAAAACTTACGAGGCAAGCCCATAAGCAATCAATAACATACGATCATAAGACACGTGCATGAGCAGCAAGCTGTAAGAGCCGTGGCTGGAGCTTGCGCAGCTGTGCACAACACGATGTGTGCTTGAAAACTACCGGGCGGTTTATTCGCGTTAACAGAAAAGAAAGGCTGGCCTGGGCCAGCCTTTCCGATAACACTTACTTCGCGAGCGAGAGAACGAACTCGACCAGCTTTTCGATGTCCGCGTCAGGAACGCGCGGGGAGTACGGAGGCATCGGAACTTCGCCCCAGACGCCCTTACCACCGGCTTTCACTTTAGCGACCAGGCGATCTTTCTGCGTGGCGTCGCCTTTGTACTTGTTACCAACGTCTTGCCAAGCCGGACCGACGACTTTCTTTTCGATCGAATGGCAAGCCAGGCAACCGCTCTTCTTAGCCAGTTCCAGAGCTTCGTCTTTACTAATTGCGGCATTGGCTTGACCAGCAGCCAACAAAACAGCAACCGCAGAAACCGCTAACCAACGTGCGTTCATTTACCCTCTCCTCTTTCGTTTTTTCCAAATGCTAATGGCTACGCCGACTCGCCTCGCGCATGCGTGCATCGCACGAAGATATGAAATCAATGAAGATGAAAAGTTTGACGCCGCGACAAATACACCGACAACCGGACACCCCACCCCTCAACTTTATTATCGTTCGATTCAGCGTGCCTGAACTGCGAGACGGAGCTTTATGCCATGCGCCCTATTGGGGTGTCAAGAAGATGCAATTGCCAAGGCCGAATAAAATCTGTCGCGGAGCAAACCGCACGCGCGAAAGCTGACCTTTTTGAACAACGTTAGCGCCAACGTAATATCACCCAGGATGGAATCAAAAATCCCGGAGACAGATCGTTGAACCGGCGCGACATCAAGCCGTCACCGTTGCTATCAACCAAATAGTACGGCACGCCTTTTTTTGGAACGATCTTGATCATGTAGAGCTGGCCATTGAGCCGGTACTCTTCGATGGTGGTGTCACCGCGCTCAGTGATGGTGATCTCGGGTGCAAGCTCGGCATCCGGATCGCCGCCCGCCGAGGACGGCGGATGCTCGATCACGGGAGGCGATTCGGCAGCGGCATGGGTACTCATGGCCGCGCCGAGCACGAGTGTTGCGACACAAATAAGAATGCATGGCATCGGTTTCATAATTACAAATCCAACAAAATTTCCTGTTCTTCGGCCGACAGTTCGAAACCGCGATGTTCGTAGTGACTGAAGATCGCTTCCACGACCTCTTCAGGCTTGTCGAGAATTTTGAACAGATCCAGATCCGCCTCGTTGATCATGCCTTCTACCAGCAAGCGACTCTTGAACCACTCAACCAGTCCTTCCCAGAACGGTGCGTGCACTAAAATAATTGGGATGCGGCGCGTCTTCGCGGTTTGCACCAGCGTTAAAATTTCCGCGAGCTCGTCGAGCGTACCGAATCCGCCCGGCAGCACGACGTACGCCGCAGCATATTTTACGAACATAACTTTACGTGAGAAGAAATGGCGGAAGTAGAGCGAAATATTCTGATAGCGATTCGCGCTTTGCTCGTGCGGCAAGTTGATGTTCAAACCAATACTGGGTGACTTGCCCGCGAACGCGCCTTTGTTGGCCGCTTCCATCACTCCTGGTCCGCCGCCACTCACCACCGAGAATCCAGCATCAGACAAGCGCCGCGCGATGTCTTCGGTCAGCGCGTAATAAGGATGATCCTCGGGCGTGCGTGCCGAACCAAAAATGCTTACCGACGGTTTGATACGCGCCAGCTTTTCGAAGCCTTCAACAAACTCCGCCATGATCTGGAAAATTTTCCAGGACTCACGCGTGAGCTGCGTATCGTTGATCGGCCGTAAACCTGGATGGGAAGATTTTGTATGTTCGTCCATAATCGCTCTTCTTGAAATTTCGGTGGCCACCAAATAAATCCATGACTAACCAAACACTGCTGATCCTGGTGGACGGATCATCCTACCTGTATCGCGCATTCCATGCCATGCCGACATTGAGCAACTCGCGCGGTGAACCCACCGGCGCGGTTTACGGTGTCATCAACATGCTACGCAAGCTCATTGCTGATCACCCTTCCGAACATGTCGCGGTGGTGTTCGATGCGCCGGGAAAAACTTTCCGCGATGATTTGTTTGCGCAGTACAAAGCTAATCGCGAATCCATGCCCGAAGAATTACGCGCGCAGATTGAACCGTTGCATGACCTGATCCGCGCGCTGGGCATTCCCTTGCTGTGTATTCCAGGCGTCGAAGCCGATGACGTGATCGGCACCCTGACTAAACAAGCGACGCAACATGGCATGCGCGCCTTGATTTCCACCAGCGATAAAGACCTGGCGCAGTTGGTTAACGAGCACGTCACGCTGGTGAACACCATGACTAACACCTATATCGACCTACCCGGTGTAGTTGATAAGTTTGGCGTGCAAGCCACGCAAATTGTCGACTACCTCACCTTGATTGGCGATACCTCAGACAACATTCCCGGCGTACCCAGCGTCGGCCCCAAAACCGCTGCGAAATGGCTGCAAAGCTATGGCACCCTCGACGGATTGGTGGCCCATGCCACCGAGATTAAAGGCAAAGTGGGCGACAGCCTGCGCGCGAGTCTTAACCAGTTGCCGTTATCGCGCCAACTCGCAACCATTGACTGTAACGTTACTCTCGACCTGCGCGCCGAAGATCTACACCTCGCCATTCCCGATACTGAAAAACTCAAGACCCTGTACCAACGTCTCGAATTCAAAACCTGGCTGAGTGAATTGCTGGGGCGCGACAGCACGCCCGATGTTCAGACAACTACGAGTGTCCGAACATCTCCATCAAACTTTGAAACGATTCTCACCATTGAACAGCTTGAACATTGGCTCGACCAGCTGCAACGCGCCGACCTGTTTGCATTTGAGACTGCGACTGACAGCGCAGATTATATGCAAGCCAAGATTGTCGGCGTGTCGTTCGCAGTGCAGCCGCATGCAGCAGCTTATGTGCCGTTGGCTCACGACTATCTCGATGCACCGGAACAATTGTCATGCTCCGAGGTTTTGGAACGTCTGCGTCCGCTGCTGGAAGACACCAAAAAAATTAAAATTTGTCAGAACGCGAAGCTCGATATCAGCGTACTGGCCAACTACAACATTACGCTGCGCGGCGTGGCCTATGACACGATGCTGGAATCCTATGTGCTTAACAGTGTCGGCTCACGCCATGACGTGGATACACTGGCGCTCAAGCACCTCGGCCACAAAACAGTCGGCTTGGAAGAAATCGCCGGTAAGGGCGCCAAGCAGATCACCCTGAATCAGGTTGCTATTGATATTGCCAGCAACTACGCAGCGGAAGATGCAGAAGTCACATTACGTTTACATCAAACTCTGTGGCCGATGCTGGAGAAGGAGGCGAAGCTCAAGTCATTGTTCGAAACCATCGAAATGCCATTGGTGCCGGTGTTGTCACATATTGAACGCACCGGGGTGCTGGTAGATGCGCAGATGCTCGCGCGCCAAAGCACAGAGCTCGCGCAACGCATGGACGAACTGGAACGCGAAGCGTATCGCCTGGCGGGCGAGGAATTCAATCTCGGCTCGCCCAAACAGATTCAGGAAATTCTGTACAACAAACTCAAACTGCCGGTGCTGGAAAAAACTCCCACCGGGCAACCGTCCACGGCAGAGTCGGTATTGCAAGAATTGGCGGCGGACTACCAACTACCGCAATGCATTCTCAGTCATCGCGGTATGAGCAAGCTCAAATCCACCTACACTGATCGCCTGCCGGAGCAGATCAATCCGCGCACCGGGCGCGTGCACACGTCGTATCAGCAAGCAGTCGCGAGCACCGGACGACTCTCATCAACCGATCCGAATTTGCAGAACATTCCGATTCGCACCGAAGAAGGTCGCCGCATCCGGCAGGCGTTCATCGCACCACCGGGTTACAAAATCGTCGCAGCCGACTATTCGCAAATTGAATTGCGCATCCTCGCCCATTTATCCGGCGATGCGGGATTGCTGCGTGCTTTTGCGGAAGGCGCGGATGTGCATCGCGCCACTGCGGCAGAAGTGTTTGGCGCGCCACCCGATCAAGTCACCAACGATCAACGGCGTAGCGCCAAGGCGATTAACTTCGGGTTGATTTACGGTATGTCGGCGTTCGGACTGGCGCGGCAACTGGGCGTTGAGCGTGGCATCGCTCAGGAATACATCGACCTCTACTTTGCCCGCTACCCCGGCGTGAAACACTTCATGGATACGACGCGAGCCTCGGCCCGCCAAACCGGCCATGTCGAGACCGTGTTCGGTCGCCGCTTGTACTTGCCCGACATTAAAGCCAGCAATGCACAACGTCGCCAGTATGCAGAACGCACCGCGATCAACGCACCCATGCAAGGCACCGCAGCAGACATTATCAAGCGCGCAATGATCGCGACCCACGCCTGGCTGCAACAGTCAAGCATTGACGCCCGCATGATCATGCAAGTCCATGATGAATTGGTATTTGAAGTGGGCGAGACCATCCTCGATCAAACCGTCGCAGACATCCGCAGTCACATGAGCCGCGCTGCGAATCTCAAGGTGCCGCTGGTTGTCGATATCGGAATAGGAAAAAATTGGGACGAGGCGCACTGAAAATAACACGCGGGACCGCAGTCTATTCCAATGCAAGGATGAGCCTGAACGGGGGTAGAAGAACCTGCTTCAGGCGACCTGTTGTTCATGAATTGTTTGAAAGAGTACTTGTTTCGCCTGCTGGAGTGCAGCGGCGGCGTCATTGTCGCTCAAATGATTGGCCTGCGCATCGAGGATGTCAAAGGTGATGCCCGCCTTGAGATACTGCGCTGCTTCCGGCAGCGACTTGAATTTCTCGTACGGTGTTGACATCTGTTGATAGCGGTAACGTTTTTTCTGTTTGCCTTTGGCGTCGAGGGTAGTTTCGGGAAAGAAGCATGGCCGATGGAAATTCAGATACGGGATCAGATGCTGTTGGTTGAAGGTGTTGATGAGTGCAGCGAAGCGCTGCGGGATGTGCGCGTAGCCGAAATGTTTACGCACCGTAGCGGCATTTTTACCTTCGACCAAGGCGTTGTCATTGGTTCGGCGTGATCGTGACTTGCGACGGCATGGATGCCGGAGGTAGAGCAACGCAGGAGCAGTTGCCGAGTGAACTCAATGAGCAGCTTGTTCAAGAGTTCGGCGACCTGATAATTCACGTACTCCGAGCCGTTGCACCCCAAGGGCAGGCTTCGCGCTCCGAGTGAAAGCCCAAGATCACAAACGGGAAGGCGGTGAACAATTCTTCCAGTGCCACCAGCAGATAGGCCTCACTGATTTTCTCCACGCAAACGACGGCTTGATATTGCGTCACCTCGTCCACGGCGTTGATGTGATAGACGCCTTTTTTCCCGTCTAAATCGCCTTGGTGCACCGAGTCGATGCGCAGATAGCCCGGTTTGCCTTTGGGTGTGGGTTTGCGGCGTTGGCCGATGGGCAAGGAACGTGATTTTGTTTTTGCAAAGTACTGGCGCTTTTTCTTATAGCCGGTGGATTTGCGCAAGGTGTAGAGATGGCTGACAGAGATCGAGACCAAGCGTTTAAACGCGGCGTTTCCAAACACCTCGAACGCGCGCTCGAAGATTTTTTTGGTGGCCGGACCACTCAAGGTCTCGTGCAGCTCATCGGTCTTGGCCAGCAGGCGGATATCGGCAGGCGTGGAGAGCACGGCGAAACGATGCCGTACCCCCGCGTGCCGCCGCACCCACCCAGACTTCTGGAAGCCCTGGATCAGGCGCGTCACCTGTGCGCGGGAGTACCCCGTCACCGCCCGAAGATAACGGCGCAGGGTCCCTTTGTGCGGCCGAGGCAAGGCGGTGTACCCAAAACGTGCCAGCGTTGCTTGTATCCAGGCGTACCCGGCGGCGGCGTTCTCGAAGCGAAACTCCACCGTTGCGGTGCCGGTGAGAAAGGCTTCGATCTGTTCAATCGTGTGCAGTGCAGTGTCATTCATGATGGCGTTCATCCTCCCATCATGAACAACAAGACATCCTTACTTCAGGCTCATCTCGCGCTGGAAACACGACCCCTGTTCAGGCTCATCTTGCAGTGGAAGACTCTCAGGCTGGCCGCGCCGAGTCAGGCACAGTATGCTTCGCGGGTTTTATGCGCGAAACGCGCTGTCTATTTCTCGTAAATTGCGTGTTGGAGGGTGGTAATGCATTGTTGGCAAAAGCGTGGTCTCGATGTGTTCTGGCTCGTGTGCTTTGGAATCATATTTGTGTCGCCATCTGTGCGAGCAGCGATGGATTCCACCCGGCCCGGCGATGCCTTTGGATATATTTATTCAGCCAATCAGGTCGACAGTAATTTATCGGTCTACAAAATCGACGCATCGACGGGTGCCCTGGCTCAGGTGCCAGGTTCTCCGTATAAGACGGGCGCGTATCCGGTGTCAGTGAGCGTGTCGCCGAATGGCCGCTTCGTGTATGTAGCGAACCAGGGATCTAACACGGTTGCGGGTTTTCATGTGGATGCGACGACCGGTGTGCTCTCTCGAATCGCCGGTTCGCCGTTCGCGGCGGGTAAATACCCCGATGCGGTGACCGTGACGCCGGACGGTAAATTTGTCTACGTCACAAACGAAGACGCCAATGTCGTGTTGGTATTTTCCGTTAATGTCAAGACCGGCGCCCTAAAGAAAGTAGGCCGCAAGACGTCGACCGGCGCACATCCTATTTCCATCAATACTTCGCCAAATGGCAAATTCGCTTTCGTTGCGAGTTTCAACTCAAATACCGTCGGAGTTTATCGCATAGATCCCAACACCGGCGCGCTGCGTGTGGTTGGGCCGTCGGCAAAAACCGATGAGCACCCGATCTACACTAAAGTAACGCCCAATAACCGATTCTTGTATGTGTCAAACTATGGCTCCACCACGGTATCTGCATTCGCAATTGACGCCATCAGCGGTGAGCTTGCGGAAATAAAAGGTTCACCTTTTGTGGTCGGCGCAAAACCGTATTCGGTAACGACCGATCCGAACGGCGAGTTTTTGTACGTGGCAAATTGGGCGAGTCATGACATTAGCGTATTCAAGATTGAGCAGGCATCAGGCGCGCTCACCGAAATCCCAGGCTCACCCTACAAAACCGGTCGGTATCCCTACGCGGTGGTGATCGACCCGTCGCGCCATTACGCGTATGTGGCGAACAACGGTGCAAACAATATTGGCGTTTATGCGATTGATGAAAAAACCGGCGCGCTAAAACAAATTGCCGGCTCGCCGTTTGTTTCGGGTGGCGGACCGTATTCACTCGCGGTGAGCCAATTCGGTCATTAACCTTCTGCGCGAGAACCTTATTGCAAAGTCAGGGCGATTCAACGAGAATACGGCCCTTCTCCGGTGCGGGGTGGAGCAGTCTGGCAGCTCGTCGGGCTCATAACCCGAAGGTCGTAGGTTCGAATCCTGCCCCCGCTACCAACCTCCTTCGTAATGATTCTCTGCGTTAATCGTTTGCTCGCGTTGCGCCTTTTTGCCTATACTTCGCCGCCTGACTTCACTCCTAAATTTACACTTGGATTTTCGGACGCGATGGCGGAGATCAGCCAGTGA
>JANMQQ010000440.1:0-4974 GCA_031370545.1 Gammaproteobacteria bacterium | reverse complement strand
GTTGCAACGTAGCCATGTGCACAACGGGGCGTGCTCCGCAGGCCGTAGCGGGCCTCACCTCCTGGGTGAAGCATGCATGGACCAAAAATATCAACACCTGTAGGCATTTGCTTGTGCCTTGTAGCGGTCAACTGCCGTTTCTAGGTTTAAACATCATCGCGCTTAACTTACTGACATTGAGTCGCGCTCCGTGAGGTACCACGTAGCATCGGGGCGCAGGCAGGTCGCCTTGAGATACGTTCGCGGTTGGCGCTACAATGACCCCCTTCGTTTTAATGCTGTCAATGTAGACGAGATCATCGGTATGGCCAAAATCATCACCCTCGCTAAAGGTCTCACCCTCATCGGCGAAATTCATGCTGAAAGCAGTGTGCGGCTCGAAGGGCATTTTGAAGGTAACGGGCTGATCAAGGGCGCATTGTACATCGTCCCCGGCGCATTCTGGGAAGGCAACCTGATCGCGGAACTGGCCATCATTCAAGGCGTTCTGGAAGGCGATATTTCAGCGCAGCGCGTGATCATGCTGGTCGGCGCACGCGTCACCGGCACGGTGTTTTCACCGCTGGTACAAATTCAGTCTGGCGCCGTCTTCAATGGTCTGCTGCGCATGCGCTCAGAACGTAAAGCACTGGCCGACAACCCCGGCAGCGCTACAACACTGCCTAATAATCTGCATCAAATCGCAGGAACCTGAGCCGAGGATTTTCAACCGCCCATGGAGTGCAAACCCATGCAGCAAGTTTATTCGCGTAGCCGTTTCTATTTGCAATGCCTTGGCACCATCGCTCTACTGACCGCCGCCTTATTTCAGAAACATCCCAGCTTCGATTTCATTTGGTTTTTATTCGCGCTCCTGATTGCGGTTGGTCTCCCGTTATTGAATGTCTGGGTCACCAGCGCCTTCGAAACCGTGAAGCGGCGCAATGCGGAACCGCGCATGCCAACGCCTGACTACCATTCTGCTCAAAAATATTTGCTCGCCGCCGAAGACGGCGTGTTGCTGCTGCCGCTGCTGTGGATGGGAATCAGCTTTCTTACCGCTGCGCTGGCCTCGATGCTCTACGCGCTGCTCATCTTCCGCCGCCAGTCATTCAGCATGGTGGTTACGCGTAGCCTGGCTTATTTTGTGTTGATCATTTGGGTGCTCCCGCACGGCCTCTGGATGGTGGTCGCGGCACATGTTGTCGCGGAGATCGCCATTCGTTATTTGTTCCCGTACTGGTTCACGGTGGAACCGGTCGCCCAGCAGGAAGGCGCGGGTTAGGGTCGCTCGTGCCAGGTCGAAACGAGGCGCAGCAAGCAGCGCCCCTACCGCCGATTTACCGATGAAGTTTGAGGTCAACATCATCGCGTCAGACCATGTAGCGTGCGCCAAGCGCACGACGTTAGCAAAGGGGAACGGCATCGTGCGCATGGCCCACGCTACGTCGTCACCCCCGCGCGCCGATGACTAGGCGCCCCTTGTCAATACCAGGCGCAACACGGCACCGGGGCCGACGTGATATCGACCTTCGTTGAGTTGTGCGATGGTGTCTTCCAAAATCTCGATCTGTGTACCGGAAAAATCGGCACGCAATTCGTCGCTGGTGTACAACATCGCCGCCACCGGCGGTCCACCGCTTTTGTACTGCAATTGATTTTTGTTGAACGCTTCGAGAATTAACACGCCACCCGGCTTTAATGCCTGAACCATCGCGCGATGCATGGCAGCGCGCATGTCCGAAGGAAAATGTAAATATATGGACACCACCACATCGAAGGCGGCGACTGGCCAATGCCATTGCGTTAGATCAGCGCATTCGGTAGTTACGCGCGTGCCGTTGGCGATGGCCAGTTCACGCGCTTTGCGCAAGCCCGCAGCGGAGTAATCGACCGACAATACATCGAGACCTTGTTGCGCAAGCCACACCCCGTTGCGCCCTTCACCATCACCTACCACCAGCGCTTTCATGCCGGGTTTGAGTCGCGCAGACTGGGTGGTTAAAAACACATTCGGCTCGGTACCGTACGCCCAGCCTTTTTCGGAATACCGCTGTTCCCAAAAATCCTTCATCGTGTGCCCTCGCGTGAAACGTGGTCGGTCGATTCTCGGGTATACTCTGCGCCGCGACAATCCTTGGCTATCACAACAGCTTCATTAACGATGTTCTGGCGAAAAAAATCCGCGCGGCGCTCCGCGAACACATTTTCCCGCACCACGCTCTGGCTGTGGCGCTTGGTATTGTTTGGCTTTTTGCTGCTGGCTCTGGATGCGTTTTACCTTGCGATTCGCTTACCGAATTGGGACAGCTACGCGGATGGGCCGATCAAGAAATCGCGCTTCATCGAGCGCTACGAAGCAGCACGTGCCGACAATAAAGACTGGCCCGCGTTGTTCTGGAAGCCGGTGCCGTTGTCAAACATGCCCCGGCACCTGATTCGTGCCGTGGTGGTTGCCGAGGACAGTCGGTTTTTTTCCCATCACGGTTTCGACACCGAAGCCATTCAAGACGCGATTGAGCACGACATCGCCAAACGACGCCTCATTTACGGCGGCAGCACGCTGTCGCAACAAACAGTCAAGAACCTGTTCTTCAGCGGCTCACGCAATCCGCTACGCAAATTGAACGAGATTGTGTTCACCTATTCGATGGAGCAGCATTTAAAAAAACGCCGCATCATCGAAACCTATCTGAATATCGCGGAATTCGGTCGCGGCATTTACGGTGTGGAAGCGGCGGCGCAGCGCTACTTCCACAAACCCGTCAGTGCGATCAGCGAGAACGAAGCGATTGAACTGGCGGCGACGCTGCCCGGCCCGGTTCAACATAACCCGGCTTCGCGCACGCGTTTTTTTCTAAGACATAAACGTACCGTCGAGCGTCACTACGCGCCGGTTTCAGCACGGCCGACCGAACACGAGCGACGCGCAACTCCGCCAGAGCGGATACCTTCCTCGCCGAGTAGCTCCGACCCAACTGATATCGGACCCATCGCGCCGTTCGAGCCGGGTGCGCCCGTGGAAACTCCACCAGACGAGACGTCTCAGCCCGCCGACGTGGCTACCCCACCCGAGGCAACTCCCTAGCCGCAGCGGCTATACTAAAACGTAGTTCAAGCCGACATAGATTTGACGAGCAACGCTACTACTGCGGTTATCTGCATGAGCAACACACCCGATCTTTCCAACGTAATCGAGCCTGCAACGGCAGGCACGCTCGCACGCCTGCTGCTCGAACGTGTGCGGCGTACACCACAGCACGAAGCCTATCGTCAGTTCGACGCCGAGACGCAAAGCTGGCGCAGTACGACATGGGCGGAAGTTTTACATGAAGTCAAGCGCTGGCGCCTGGCATTGCAAAGTGAAGCGCTCCGGACCGGGGATCGCGTCGCCATCATGCTCGGGAACTGCCGTGAGTGGGTTTTCATGGAACAGGCCGCGTTGGGTTTAGGACTGGTGGTGGTGCCATTGTTTATCAATGATCGCGCCGAAAACGTTGGCTACATTTTGGGTGATGCTGACGTAAAAGTGTTGTTGGTCAACGGCAAAGATCATCTCGATCTGCTGGCGCCGATCCATTCCCAGCTCAGCATGTTGGCACGGGTGGTAACGCTGCAAGCTGATTTCACCGCGCCGGGACTCGACAATTGGCGCGCCATTACTTCGTGGTTACCCGCCGACGCCCCATCCTTTGAACCGCATGCGGGACGCACCGGGGATCTCGCCACCATTGTGTATACCTCCGGCACCACCGGACGACCCAAAGGCGTGATGCTCAGCCACAAGAATATTTTGAGCAACGCCTTTGCTGGCGTTCCCTACACCGTTCCCGGCGACCTGTTCCTGTCGTTCCTGCCGCTGTCGCACATGCTGGAACGCACGCTGGGTTACTACATTCCGATGATGACCGGCGCGACCGTCGCGTTTGCGCGCTCGGTTCCACAGTTGAGCGAAGATTTAGTCACGATCCGCCCCACCTTGCTGATTTCCGTGCCGCGCATCTACGAGCGCGTGTACGCGCGCATTCAGGAACAGCTCGCGACCAAATCCCCGCTTGCCCGCAAGCTGTTCGAAACAGCGGTCAATATCGGATGGGAGCGGTTCTTGATTCAACAAGGACGCGCGCGCTGGACGCCGAAAATGCTGCTGTGGCCACTACTCAACCGACTGGTCGCACGTAAAGTTCTGAACAAACTCGGTGGCCGTCTGCGCGTGGCGATTGCGGGCGGCGCAGCACTCGCTCCGCACATTGCAAAAACCTTTATCGGCCTGGGCCTGCCGTTGATTCAAGGTTACGGACTGACCGAAACCAGTCCCATCATCAGCGGCAATAAACTCGACGACAACATCCCCGACAGCGTCGGCGAGCCACTACTCGGCGTGCAAGTGCGGGTGGCCGACAACGGCGAGCTGCTCGCGAAAGGCGACGGCGTCATGCTCGGCTACTGGAACTGCCCCGAGGCGACGCAGCGCATCATCGACGCCGACGGCTGGCTGCACACCGGCGATAAAGCGCGTATCGAATCCAAGCATATTTTCATCACCGGGCGCCTGAAGGAAATCATCGTGCTGGCCAACGGCGAAAAAGTCGCGCCCGGCGACATGGAGCAAGCTATCGCCGCCGATCCTCTGTTTGAACATGTGCTGGTGATGGGTGAAGGACGACCGTTTCTCGCGGCATTAGTGTCGTTACAGGCTGAACAATGCCAGAAGCTTGCGAGCACCCTTAGTGTGAATCTCGCTGATGTCAACGTGCTTGACTGTAAACCCGTAATAGACGAGCTACTGCGTCGCATCGCGCGGCGCACCGGCGTATTCCCCGGCTACGCACAAATCCGCCGCGTGGTCGTGACGCGCGAACCGTGGACCATCGACAATGGCTTGATCACACCAACGTTAAAACTGCGCCGCGATCGTATCGTCGCGCATTTCCCTACGCAAGTGCAGCGGTTATATGCCGGTCACTAAGTCGCTCACCTTGACTTTATTGGCAG
>JANMQQ010000393.1:0-2293 GCA_031370545.1 Gammaproteobacteria bacterium | reverse complement strand
GTGGGTGTACCCGCGCCGCAAATTCAAACCCTGTTGCGTGGATTAACGCCGACCGGTGCACGCACCTGGGTGGTCGACACGCAGCGGCGCGTGATCGCGCTGGAAGGCGGCTTGAAAACGCGCGTCGACGAGAATGTTGAATCCACCGATGCCCCCGCCAACGGCAGCCTGATTCACGCGCTATACCGCCTGGTGTTGACACAACCCGCTGAGGAATTTCAGGATGACTTATCGGCCGCGTCACAGTTGGACGCGCCCGCCGTAGTCAGCGCACTGCGCGGGCAGGACGCCGCACGCTGGCGGCAAACGCCGGATCGGCGCGCGAGCATTTTGACCGCCGCCGTGCCGGTGCGTGCGAAGGGTGTGGTGGTCGGCGCGGTTGCGGTGGAAGAAACCAGCAACGGCATTTTGATTTTGCAGAACAGCGCGCTCGAGACCTTGATCAATCTCAGCACCTTGACCTTATCGCTGGTCGTGGTCGTGTTGTTGCTGGTGGCCACCGGTTTGTCGGTACGGGTACGGCGACTGCGTGACGCCACCGAAGCTGCCATTGGCGAGGATGGCCGGGTGCGGGACGTGACAATATCGGTCGATGCGCGCGACGAGCTCGGCGATCTGGCGCGCAGCTTTCAGGGCATGCTGGAACGGCTGGCGCAATACAACCGCTACCTCGAAACGTTGGCGGGCAAGTTGTCGCATGAATTGCGTACGCCGATCACCGTGGTGCGGTCGTCTCTGGAAAACCTGGAGAGCGCCGCCAGCGAGCCTGAGCGCCAAGTCTTTACACAACGCGCGCGCGAGGGTGTCGAGCGTTTGAGCGGCCTGCTGGCGCGTATGAGTGAAGCAACGCGGCTGGAGCAGACCCTGCAATCCGAAACACGCGTTCGCTTCGATCTGGCGCAGGTGGTGACCGGCTGCGTCGCAGGTTATCGTTACGCACATCCCGCGCAGTGCTTTGAATTGACGGTGCAGCGACACTCACCGGAACAATCGCTCGCGATTTACGGCGCGCCGGATTTAATCGCGCAGTTGCTCGACAAGCTGGTGGCCAACGCCCGGGATTTTTGTGTAGTGGAGTCCACCATCCAATTACGACTCGATGCTGATGGCACACACGTCACGCTGAGCGTGGCCAATACCGGGCACCTGTTACCCGAGGCAATGGCGGGTCAATTGTTCGATTCGATGGTGTCGGTGCGCGGCACGCGCAGTGACGAGCCGCATTTGGGGCTGGGTCTTTACATTGTGCGCTTGATCGCAGAGTTTCACGGCGGTCGTGCGCAGGCTGCCAATCGTGCGGACGGGAACGGCGTGGTGTTTAGCGCGAGCTTTCCGTTGTCATAATTCGTCAGTATTGATCGTCAACTTGTCAGGCGCGCGCCCCGGCGTTGCCTGCGCCCTCCGTTTAAATGTTCCTCACGCGCACATCAATCCGATGACGCGCAGCACACATCGCAACGGAGGAACACCCATGAACATTCGTCACCCTCATCACACTTTGTTTCATACCTGCACGGCTGTCGCTTTGCCGCTGGTGCTCATGATCGGCTGCTCGGAGAAGGAACCGGTCGCGCTGGAACGCGGCGCGTTCAATACTGCGGCAGCTCAAATTGAGTTGGAGCCTGACGCGGATAGCGGCATCGTGGTCGAGAGCAACGGTTTGCGTTACCTAAATGTCACGACCGCTGCATCTGCGCTGAAATCGAGTTCATCCAGTGGGTCGACCGACGCACCCGCAACTCCGGTGCTCTATTTTGCGACGGACAAGGACAAGGTCGCCGCAGATGACATTGCCAGGATCAAACCACTTGCGGAATATTTGCTCGCGCATTCCAACTATGTGCTGCACATTAATGGCCACGCTGACGAGCGTGGCACCGCAGTCCACAATGCGGATTTGTCGGCACGTCGGGCGCAGCAGGTGGCGATGTTGCTGGCTTCATTGGGAGTACCTGCGGCGCAAGTGAACGTGGCGAGCTTCGGTGCCACGATGCCGGTCGGTGATCCGCACCGCTGGGATGAAAATCGCCGCGTGGAGTTGTCGTATGCAGACGACTACGTGGTAAGCGCACGTTGAACCGCACAAAGCCAGGTTGCTGACGAGCAGCCTGGCTTTTGCCTGCTAAACTTTACTTATAGGGTGTCGACACAGTTTCGCAGCGGTCCGCGTTAACCTAGAAACGGCAGTTGACCGCTGCAAGGCACAAGCAAGTGCGTACAGGTCTAGATATTTTTGGCCATTGCATGCTTCACCCAGGAGGTGAGGCCCGCTACGGCCTGCGCAGCACGCCCC
>JANMQQ010000390.1:0-1892 GCA_031370545.1 Gammaproteobacteria bacterium | reverse complement strand
ATCATTTGAGCGACAATGACGCCGCCGCTGCACTCCAGCAGGCGAAACAATTACTCTTTCAAATAATCCATGAACAACAGGCCGCCTGAAGCAGGCTCTTCTACCCACCGCTCAGGCTCATCCTTGCACTGGAATAGACTGCCTTAAACTACTGTGCCGCCGTGCTTTGGGACTTGGACGCCCCAAAATGTATACCGAGCACGGCGGCACAGTCGGTGTTTTGTCCACGCCCGCGCTCACACCGACAGCAACCACCCCACCCCTTCGGGGCACCCCTCCTTGAACATAAGGAGGGGAGAGAACACGCTATGTCAGTGCCTGAGGTAGACTTCAATTACTTTTGGGTCGCTTTACACTTTGTCGATTGGGTTACTAACCATTGAGTAATCACTCACCAAGTACGCATGGAGTGTCTTGTGTTTGCATTATCCGATGACGAATTGCCGGTGCTGAAATTTCTGGGCCATGAACTCGCGCGCGACCGCCGCATGGAACGCGGCTGTGGTTGTGCGCCACTCGCCTATTGGACGCGCGTGCTGTTGGTTCTCGACCCTCTGAAGGTTGCAAAACCGCGCTGGGTTTGCGGGTGGCCAGCGCGACGTCATCGAAATGGATATCGCGCATCGCGTGCGCCGCGCACGCGGGTAATTGACAAGCTACAACCCCTTTATGCTGGCCTTGATCGTGGCCCAATCATACGGGAGCGGCTGCACCGGGTCCGGTGCTTGCGTGTTGATCGCCGCGCTGAGCGCCGCAAGCCGATCCGCAGTAGCCGGATGGGTCGACAACAAGGTGATCGTGGTACCGTCCTGCTTCTGCAATTTTTCGAAAAAGCGCAACATCCCGTGTGCGTCAATGTGCGCTTTTTGCAGTGCTTTCAATCCCAACACGTCTGCTTCGGTTTCGTAATCGCGCCCAAACTTCAAACTGCCAAGTTGCGTTGCCATGCCCGCCCACGCGTCCGCGCCGATCTGGCCTAACGCGAGACTGATTGCAGCATTCCAGCCGAGATTTTGTACCATGCCTTTCAAGCTATGGCGCCTTTCAACATGTTGAACTTCATGCGCCAGCACCCCTGCAACTTCCTCGGCATTGTCGGCGGCCTGAATCAAACCAGCGTTGACCACGACGTAACCACCCGGCATCGCGAACGCGTTAATCATCGGATCTTTAGCGATGTACCAGTGATAATTGTGTTTGGAATCGGCGGTCAGGCGGGTGCCCAGGTCACGAATGGCATCCAGCGCGGGACCGTTCTTAATCAACGGTGTACTTGCCTCCACCTGTGCGAACACCAGCTTGCCGATTTTCTCCTCGGTTTGCAGCGAGATGTGATCCACCACCCAGCCGACCACGCGGTCGGCCTGCCACCAAAATATCAACACCAGCACCAACGGGCTCAATACCAGCGCGCCGAGCAGCCCCCAGCCGAAATGAAATCCACGCAGCGTGCGTGCGACAGCTTTATTCCATTGCGCGAACGACGCTTGCATTGCAGGTGGCGCATGCGTCACAAGCAGATCGCGTGCGGCGGCATCAACTGGCATTAACGACCATTGCTCTTCGCCGCGCGTCCACGACAACAACATTTGTTGATGATCAAAACCACCGCTGGTCACGCGCAACTGCGCCCAGACCACGCTCTCGTCACGCTCCGGCACCACACTGACCAGCAACTCCGGTACCGTGATCCGCGCGGTGACGCGCTGCCCGCCGGACAACAGTCCGGGACCGAAACACATGGCGGCAAATTCAAGCGAAGTTGACATCATGACGTAGCTACCTATTGATACGGTCTGTAGCGTGCGCCAAGCGCACGACGTTCGCATGTGAGATACGGCTCGTGCGCATGGCGCACGCTACCACTTCGCTCAGGTCACATCACTCAGAAC
>JANMQQ010000376.1:0-11609 GCA_031370545.1 Gammaproteobacteria bacterium | reverse complement strand
GATTCAGCAGTCCGAGTTTATTATTGACGACTCTTTGGTTACTCTGGTTCATAAGGGTTACCTCGGTTGGTTTTTGGTAGTTGCTCGCACAACCATCAAAACCGGTAACCCTTCTTCTTTCAAGAAGTGTCAGATCAAGTCGGAACTAATACAGTTTATAGATCCAGTCCAGTCGCCCCACGCTTCGACCTAGCTCAGTCATTGTCATTCGTTTGGGTTTTCCGGGCGTATTAAATAGTCGCTGGCGAGAAATTTGGAGTTGTCCAAGCAGCTCCGCATCTCTCTTTTTCCAATCTACGCGGGGAGCGCGGATACGCTGCGATGCTGGATAATTCGCTAAGCATAGCTGCAGCCATGCTTGATCGTGCCGGTATAGCCACGCTACGTCTTTTATTGCCCGACTTCGGATTGCCTGACGGTCTTGTAGACTCTGTTTCGAGATCGTTTTTGTTAAGCGGTCGCGACGTAAGGATCGCTCTTGCAAAAAAAGAGTACGCTCGCGGTGAGAGCGCGTTACTGGATCAGCTCGCAGAATTCTATTTACACTGACTGAGGAGATCAGAAATACCCTGCTAATGTTCTCGATGGGATCGCCTTGGCGCAAACGCTTACGTACCGCAGCTGTTTTCTCGCGGTCGATGTGTTTAGGTCGGACCGCGATCGGGAAGCCTAGGCTTTCAGCATGCACCCGTATTGTCGCAACGCTCAAACCCAAACGTCTTGCGGCTTGACGTAACGGCATGCGTTCTTTGCTGAGCAAATTTTTAACCTGCAGTTCAATAGCGGTTGATGAGGAAACAGGTTTGTTTTGAATTTGAAGTTCCCGCGCCCTAAACAAAGCCGCTTCAAACTGCTCCCAACTCGGAAAAATCACCATCGCGAGCAGTAAATGTCGCAGCGGATGCTGCGCGTTTTTTCTTGTACGCACGAGCCTGGTCACCCACGGCAATATTTCATCCTTGCGCTGGGCAAGTAATTGACCGCCGATGAGGTAATTAAAATGATGATGAAAGTTGAGGACGCGTTGCGCCAACTGCTGTTGGCGCACTCGCCCCGACGGTGTCGCTAGACCAATGTCGATGAGCTGGCGGACGTAGGCATTTTTTACCGCACGTGGAGTCGGTGGCCGCTGCTGCGCGTGCAGGAGCTGTTTTGACCACAGCGCCAGTTGCATTGCTCTACCGTTCGCGGCAAAGGCGTCACCATGTGGCACTACTCGGTAGCTCAACATTGGCAGTTTATTGTTGACGCTCGGATAGAGTAATAAATGTCGTGCACAACCGTTGGCGGGGCTCGTCACCTCAGTAAGCAGCGTCCCGTGACGGTGGCAGACGCGTATTCCAGGTAGCTGGTGCGATCTATGCCAATACGGTCGCCCGTAGCAAGCAAAATCCACATGGCGACACACGCTGCAATGACGCAGAGGCTCACACGCCCCAAGCCCTTGCGCGACTAATCCAATTCCAACTTTGAGCCCGCTGCCATCGGACCTGAGCATCCACCGACGAAGGCGAGCGGTTTGGGCATTTGTTAAGAAAAATGAGAAATACGGGAATAACGTCAGTTTTTCGATCATCTGATCGGCGCTGTACGCCAATGAATCGGGGTCGAGCCGTCGCGCAAGCGTGCCAACACGGCTGGGCAGCCCCACTCCTGCCACTGCATGCCGCACACCGAACATTTCGGCGAGTGAGCGGCCACTGTGGCGATGGCCTCGTAGGGCGTGAAAATGTGCGATCAGTGAATAGAGGCTTTCATCCGGAAGCGACGCCGGAAATATCGGTAACCCCGCCAACCTAGAGCCAGATACTGACGTCGCTTTTTTCATCGCTCGTTGTTCTGTCGGCTTTTCCCGGTCCGGCGTTACGCGGACAAAGTAACAGGGCTTGAGTTATTATTCGGATCCCGCGAGCTTAAGCGGATTCATCGGAGTAATGCCTTGGTCCCGAAGCGCCTCGTGCGCAGCGCGTGATTCTGCCGGTAGGTTGCGCAAATCTTTGGGGTCGTGCGAGGGGATTGAGGCTCCTTTCTTTGTCTGCTTTAGTTTGCGAGAGTTTTCCGTTTTATTGACTGGAGTGTTTGTCAGGTCGTGCGCGCGCTTAAGCGCAGTTGCTGGTTCGAGCATGTTATCGAGCCAAGATGCTGTGGGTAGGAGATCGTCAAATTCTTTCTGTGCCTCTTCGCTGTTTGAGCGCAACGCTCGAAGTGCGGATTGAACTGCTGCCATTTCAAATTGGGCAACGTCATCCAATAGTGCTTCATCGAACGTTTGGCCTTCCAGCAGGCAGCGATATTGCGCCAAGATAAATAATGCAATTGCTAGTGCTGTGATTCCCTGGCTGTGCTCATAGAACCGGTGACGTAGGCTGGGTGTGAGCTTAACCGGGCAATCTATCCATTGGTATTTCCAAAGTGTTTCCAGAAAGTCGATCCAGGCAGGGTCTTCCGGGCCTGGGCGATGAAACTCATAGTAACCCCTCGCTGCGGTGCGTCGTGCGACCCGAAGTTCCTTCTTGAAAAGCTTTGTAACGGCGGGTGTGCCGATATAAATAACCGGCACGCCGATGTTTTCAATTAGGTTGCCTAAAAACTCCAGCATGTTTTCATCGCCTTGCGATTTGGCGCGATTCAAATTCTGTAATTCATCAATGATGAGTACGCCAAGGAAATAGTTTGCAGCGATACGTTGCATTTCCCCCAGCAACGTAATGAGCGAAGGGTTGCGATTTTTTGGAAAATAGTCTTTGACGAAATTGGTGCCAGCGAGTTTGTCGACCTCGACAAAAAATTCTCGCACGAGCGAACGCAACGATCCGTTGTGCGGACAATTGATCTTGATCCAGACTATCTGCAAATGGCGAAACGGCTTACCGGCAAACTGGGTGTGTTGAATGGCGCGTGGATAATTTGCAAATAACCGATGAATAAACGTCGTTTTTCCCGCTCCGCTCACGCCGGAGAATAAAATCCCAAATGCTTGGTGATCGATCGGCTCGATCGGCTTTAAATCGCTAATTGCACCGCCATCATTGAGCAGGTGCAGATACTGCCAGGTGCGGACATTCATGGGATTGCGACTCGTGTAGCCGTCGCGCAGGAGAACTGAGATGATCGACTGATACAGGCGGTACTCCGGTATCAGGTAAATCAGGCGGCGGATGGCGGGCACCTCATGTACGCGGAGATAAGCGGGTTTTTGCCGATCATCCTCTTGCGGTAACTCGGGATTCCAACCAAGCAGCTGATCCATATCATCGGGGGACCAGATTGTAGGCAGCGCTTCTATTAGCGGATTGCCGACATAGCGTCGCACGCCGGTGTCACGGTATTTCGCTTGAGTAACCAGCTCTTCGCTCATTGCTCATCCTTTTTCCTGTTGCGGGCTTTTCGGTCGTCAATTACTTTTGCCCGCCGACGGGCCATCGCCGAAGAAAAATTAATCACTGTATCGAGAGGATTGCCTGCGGTGGCGGATGGTATCGGTGCTTCAGTATCACGAATAGCACGAGCGTTTTTTCCACGTTGAAGACTACGCTCCCACTTTCGGTGTTCGTTCACGCCGCGGAAATACGCCGCTTTACTCGCCGGCTTCGGTGCTTTTTTCTTTTCTCGTTTTGCGCTGTCAACAGTACGACGTTGACGCTGTCGCTTAACTGCACTGCGATCAGCCTGTATGTCAGCAGCATCGTGCGCGTCAAACGCTTGTGTCGCGTGTAGATCGAGGACATCTTCCAGTCGCTCGTTGGCGTAGCGCTCCCAAGAAGAGCTGGAAAGGCGCCAAGTGATCCACGTGCCGGTCTGGGGATCAAAATGGTATGCGCGATTTGTCGAGTTGGAATCAACATGGAGTTTGATCGGTATTCGGTGGTGTCGCGCGCGAGCGAGTAATCGTTCGCAATCGACCCCTTCTGGTAAATAGTTCATTCCATCAAGTATCAGCCCCTGATTGGTGATGGAGGCTGCACGCTGTGGAAGCAAACAGCGGTACAGTTGTTGGATATCCAATTGGCGACGACCTTCCCCAATCTTGTTCGCCCGTGCCCAAAGACCGATATCGCGGCGATAAGGTTGAACACCGGCTTGTATCATTTCTTTGGTGAGCAGATGCTCAACGCGAACATTGTTGTTGTAATCGAGGACCTCAAGGATAAGCAGTCGCGTTCGCTCCGCAAGCGTAAGGCAGGCATCGAGCTTTAGCTCTACGCTGCGCCGCTGCTCCCATTCCTGCGCGCGAGCGCGCCACGCGCCCGGCACCCAGGAAATCGGTTCAATAACTTGTAAGTGGGTGTTCTCGACACTTCCTTTGTTGTCAGGTCTGCCGACGGCATTTATTTCCGTATCGATGTGGAGCATGTTCTGCAGTGAGACGCATGCATCTTTGCCCATTATCTCTGCCTGATCAGCGACCAGCAGGCTACACATTTCTTGAAATGGCCACTCGTCTTGAGAAATATCGAGACCGTAATTCTTGCAGTAGGCGACCTTGTCCGTGAAAGCGTTGTAGAGCGCAAGGCGTGCGGTATCCCAACTCGGTCCTTCAAGTGCGGTATGCAATCCGACGATGGCGGTACTGTCGCGATCGACTACATGATAGACGACCATCCTGCCGATCAAATGGTTTCGATGAAAACTTGAAATCAGATAACAGTTATCAACTGTTGCATCGATTTCGAAAATATCAGTAGGGCCGATTGTTGTATCGGTAGCACGCCCTGGTCTCGCACGACGCGTCTTTGCCCATAGGTTCTCACCCATGATCTCGCGTTGTAGGTCCGAGTCATCGAGCAGGCGTTTAGTCCAGTAGCGGAATGCAGGAACCTTGATTCTTTGGTTTTCTGGGAAAGGGATATGAAAGATCTCGCCGTTACGTTCCTGAATGCTCGAATAATATCGATCGATCATGTTGTCGTAAGTAGCGGAAATCGTCATCCCTTTGCGTAGATGGAATTCGCGCAAGCTTGCGTAGAAATTTTGAAGATCGTCGTGCGTAACATTGACACCGGTGGCGCTTAAATCATGGCCGGCTACTAGAACTTTGGTGGGCCGTCCGCGTTTGTGTGATCCGGGTTTGCGAATGTTCCTAACACCAGCACACTTTGCAAAAGCAGGCAGCAAGGCATTAGGAATCTGACCGTAAAGCCAATATCGGATGAGCAATGGATAAAAACGTTGTCGATGTACTTTTGTCTGGGCCACTCGCTGAAGAATCAACCGACCACGCAATGCTTGATCAAAGATGGCACTGCGGTTCGTCCCGGAGACTAGTGGTTCGATCAGTGTCCAACGCAATTTGCGGATGTTTTTGTCGCGTTCTGGAATTTCCACTTCTGGTCGTTGTATCCAAGCCGGCAATTGGTATGGCGTAATAGAGAGTGATTCGTCCCGCACGGATTTGATCACTTCAGCGAGGTTGACAAAAAACGGAACGCTTAAGGGCTTCTCAATCCGAAACAATACGATTTCATTGCGTCGATCTGAGAGCCATAAAATACGATGCGGCGCATCGAATGGCGCGTCGGGCTTCGCTGGTGCGAGGACCGTGTTGATGCGTAGTTTCACGCGGCACGCTTCCGTCGGCGCTGTCCGGCTGCAAGCGCCGCATGGGGTTTGGTGAGTTGCAGTGGCGAATACAGATCGACGTCTATTAAGTGATTCCAGGCCGCATAACGAAAGTAGTAAATTGACAGTAGTCTGCCAATCGCTAGCCGTCGCGCCACGTGATCGAGAATGTCAGCAAGTGTCGACTGCAAATTAACTTGGTACAACGCATCGACAAATGTAACGCATGTTTCTTCATCCGGAGGTTCGCGTTCAAGCGTTTTCCACCCGCGTAACCAACGGAGATTTTTTTCGAGGGGTCGTGTCAGTTCATATTCGGTTAGTACTTCCAGTGGGATGCCGCGGCGAATGCACGCTTGACGCGTCAGTTCTAGCTTTTCACGGGCGCGAGCATCGGCCAAATCCTTAACGTATTTCATAGTGCGTGCGACGAAGCGGCGGGTGCGCCCGTCATCGACGGTCAACAATGAATCGATAGTGATAGAGCAAGGTTCGCCACCAATGGATGGATGCGCGATGCCGAGCTCTTCGGCCAAGCAAAGGGTCTCATCAATAGGGTGGATCGGAAATTGCTCTCGGATGTCGGTTACCTCCAGGAGGAACTCGCTAAGCAAGTGGTGGCGGTATTCGAGCGTGGAAAGGTAATGGTGGGGGCGTTGGGTTTTATCGCACCAGTTTCGGAATGACTCGCCACGGTTAGGAAAGTCTCCGACGCGAATCCATGGCAGATAGGTCGGCCCCTCGCCTTGGCCAAGACCTTTTTTGATCAGTTTTATTCTGACCTGCGCCGTCTCAATACCGCGGTAGCGCCCCATGTTAGTCAGCTATTCGCCGTAGAGTAAGTGACTCAAATTTTCTTATTGTGTGTGCAACGAATGCGGTTCTGTTTCCGTAGCCGCTTGATGCGATTGAGACCAGCCAAAATACCTTGATCGGCAAGCTCGTCTTGAATCTTCTTGGGGCCATCGGTGCTGTGTCCTCGCTGATTACGGCCCTAGCGGCGGGATACTCGTTCATCATGGCGCGCGCTGCTGGCGGTGTTTGGTTGTAATTAAATTAACTGTTCATCCAATTTTTTTACGAGATCCCTCACGAATGGAATAACTGCTGGAAGTGCGCTACATTTTTATTCATGTTTAAAATTATTTAATAAAACTGCACAAAATGTCAAATATTTTTACCATTATAGTAAATATTACGATCTTTTCCGGAATTTAATCAGTGTGCACAAATGTCATGCCAAACATTATCGAGGGTGTCGGCGCACGCCTACGTAGCGAGCGCCGACGACTTGGTTTAACGCAAGATGAGTTCGCATCAGCGGCTGGGATTACGCGGACCAGCGTCGGCTTCATCGAGCGAGGCTCTAATTTGCCGAATACGGGATACCTCGCATCATGGGCCAATATTGGTGTTGACCTTCCGTATGTCCTGTTTGGCACCCTCGCAGGGACTCCTGTTCTCGATATTGAGATGCTTGATGGCGAAATATTGGAAAAATGTTTTGATCACGTTGAAGAATTAGAACATGAGCTAGGCGAACAACTTTCGAACAAGGCGCGAGCGTCCATTTTCCGGATGGTTCTCGGTGCCTACTTAAAAGGCACGAAAGGAATGCCTCAAATAGGCGAAACAAAAAAATGGATAGCGAAATAACAAACCCTGAGCGTAGCTGGGAACATCGACTCGAAGTCGAATTGGGCGTTGAACTAGCGCGACGATTCGCAATACGCAAATCGCAGGATCAGGCATCGACGTCGGTTGATTCAGAAATTGGGAACACCATTCGCCGTGTCGCGCGCGGCATTAAACAAGAACGCTCACATCAAAACGATGGCGCAAATAAACGCAATTCTATGCACGGTAGCGAACATCTTCGACTCACAGAACTTACCTGCATGTTAGCTGCGTATAGAGCCATATCAAACACCCCGCATAACCTGGCACCTGTCGAAGCGGCAAGCATTCTTTGCAGCGCAGTAGCGATGATTTATCTTGCGATATTCATCGTGATTGGCCTGTATTTTTTCGAGCATGTGCTTTCAGGTTTTCCAGTTATATACGCAACACAAGAAATTCTCGATCATGTCGCCCTGCATTTCTTCGGGGGGCTTCGTGTTTAATATCCAAGCACTTCAGGTTTATGTTGAGCTAGACCGGTCTTTACGTTTTGCTGTGTTAGGATTTCCCACACTCCCCCTAACTTGGGGAAGACAAGACAGGTTAGACAAAAAATTGCAGCAGCTTTTTTCATAAAAAACACCTAAAGATCCCTGCTGTTTTGCTCGAAATGCACAACGATAATTAATTTTTCGGGTGGGAAAATCATGTCAGCAATAGCTCCCGCCCCAGTTGCCGACTGACTGTCCCCGTCACCGGCGCTTCGGAATGATCGACCACGGCGTTACGACGTTTGTCACAGCGCCACTCGGCGGCGGATGCCAGCAACGTGCATGCGTCCGGGCGCACACCCCAAACCTGTGTGCCCACCCGCTCTGCCTCGACCGCCTGTTTGGCTATCGCCAGGAACTACTGTTCGACGAAAAGAAACGCCGGGAGTTCTGGACCCGGGCGCTGACGCGAAAGCCGGAAGACAGTAATTATCCGGGTTCCTCTATCGGGCGGAATTCGAGCGCGTTGTACTTCCGCAGGGATGCGAGGCTGCTGAGGATTACGTTAAGGCAAGTCGTGTTGGTCGTGGCGTACAACTCAGCCGACCGCAACGCGCAGCACTGTGGCCGGTATTCGCGGAGTACCGTTCGCAACTATGATCCACGAACTTTCGAGAACCGGAAGTGGAGTACCGCGATGCGCTCGCGCTAATAAAGATTGAGCGAGCAGCGCTGGGTATTCATTCAATCGTTGTGGACGAAACCCAGGATCTCTGCGCGGCTGCACTTGCGTTGTTGCGTGCATCGGTGCCGGAGGGCGTCAACAATATGTTTATTGTTGGTGATGCGCATCAGCGCATCTATCGTCACAAAGTGACCATGTCCAAAGTCGGTATTGACATTAAAGGGCGAGGTCGCCGCCTTCGGATTAACTACCGAACGACGGATGAAATACGTCGTTGGGCAACAGCGCGACTGGCGAACTGTTCTATCGACGATCTGGATGGCCAACCTGACACGCTGATGGGCTACCGTTCGCTCACTCACGGGCCAAGTCCGGAGGAAGTCACGAGCTTTTCTCGTGACGAAGAACGAATAGTTATCCTAGAAACGGCAGTTGAACGGGCTGCGGAGTGCGACCCGTTGAGCGCAGGGCAAGGCGCAACGAGCGAGGAATAGCGAGCTATTCCGACGAGTTGCAACGCCGCCATGTGCACAACGGGGCGTGCTGCGCAGGCCGTAGCGGGCCTCACCTTCTGGGTGAAGCATGCAATGGCCAAAAATATCAACACCTGAACGCACTTGCTCGTACCTTGCAGCGGTCAACTGCCGTTTCTAGGGTTATCGAGCAAACATTAGATCGCCTAACTAGCGATGGATTCCTGCTGAGATCAATCTGCATTGTCGTGCGAACGAATGAAGAAGCATCAGAGTACGCAGATTGGCTTCGTGCGGCGGGGCGAGATGTACTTAAGCTTGACAGAAATACCGGCGACAACCAGGAAAGTCCGGGCGTGCGCGTTGCGACCATGCACCGCGTCAAGGGTCTTGAGTTAGACGCGGTGATTATCGGTGGATACCGCCAGCCGGAGTATTACGCAAACGCGTACGCCGAGGACAATGATGCAGGCGTGCTGGTCGATACGTTAACGAATGAACGGTGTCTGCTGCATGTCGCGGCGACGAGAGCGAAGAAGTATTTATTGGTGTCTTCGGTTTCAAAAGACTAACTGTTGAATGGCGTTTTTGTTTGGCCAGTATTTCACGATAAAGACGCTCAATATGTTTGACGCCAGGTTGACGGATTTGAGGAGATTATTCGCTGGGAAATTTGGTTATGCTTGGGAAGAGATTGTGCTGTGAATATGACTGTGCGCGCGGTTGGCGGCACGAACTGAGGGAAATCGACTGTATTTTGAAAAGAATAAGACTGATTTTTTAATCTCCAATGAAATCCTCGTACAAGCATTCAGTCAGCAAATAGACCTGCCTCGCGATTCACAGAGCGGACAACCCACGGGGCGGCGCGTTCACCAGCCCGTCAACATTCTCAAAGTATTTGATAAATCGTCCCCCTTGCTATACCAGGCACTTACTACTGGCGAGCGTTTGAGCAAATGCATGATCAGGTTTTACCGTATCTCCCCAACCGGGGAGCAAGAACATTTCTTCACAGTGGAACTTGAAGACGCAGTTATTACGGCCATTGGTTCGGTCATGCCGGATTGCCATGAAGGCTGCAACCAGCATTTTACCCACCTCGAACAAGTGTCTTTTTCATACCGGAAAATCGTGTGGCGTCATGAAGTGGCCGGAACCTCCGGCAGCGATGATTGGCGCTCTGGGCGGTAAATCAAGCTTCATACTGGCAGCGGATTAAACTCAACCCACCGCAAGGAAACTCACATGCCGCAACCTCGTCTGTTTATAATTCTCGGTTTCAGTTTGCTGATGGGATGCGCACACGCTAGGCCGGTTGAGAACAGCCTGTATGATGATGAGTTCCCCTCTACGAAATCACGTTGCGAAGACTCACTCTCGTGTGAGATCAAAGCCGTGCTCAAGGACTGGCCGAAAGCCCCGGAGATAGCCGCCTCGGTGCTGGTTTCAAACTGGACGTTCATGTTCCGGCTGCCCACCGGCTTCGAGAAGCTGACTGCGGTTCCCAACGATAAACTACCGATGCTCGCCGCCCACTATCCGGGTTACAACATCGCGGTCGCGCTCAATGAATTCTCGTCTTTCCTTCCACCGACTGGTAACGAGGTGATCAACGCGGAGGTCGCACGCGCCCATGCGTCGAGTAAATTGGTGCCCACCGACATTTACCGGATTCTTTTCACGGCCGGTTCCGAGGAGGCCGAGCCCGAAAATCTTTATGACCGCATGTTGTGGCGCACCGCGTTTTACATGAAATCGTTTGAGAGATTTAATCCTGACAGTCCTCCCGAGATGTACCGAAACGACAAGTGGACTGTTTATTCCTGGACACGGGCAGAAGAGCCGCCCCAGACGCGCACCGCAATTGTTACTCACGAGGATTTCCCGGCGCGTTACCTTCACGTGATGGGTCGGGGCGCGCCGCAAGCACTATTCGACTACCTCATTTCGACCCTGACCCTGGACCACTGAAATCACTGCGAGGAACACACTCATGTCGCAATATTTGTTGCCACTGACCAACGCCCAGAAACAGAACACCGTCGAATTGCTATCTCTGATTTTTAACCACAATGAATTTCTGCAACACGCGAGCAAGGTTAATGCAGCAGTAGTTGAAGAGACTGAAGTCGTAATGAATAAATTGATTTTATGTAATGAGGCGATCACGGTGTTGTTCAGCTCCATCAAATGCATTCCGAAGTCGACTAATGTCTACGGATGGTTGATGGGATGTCTACCTGCACTGGTCGAGATTGCAAAAACGCACAGCAAAACCCTCTATACAAACAGGCTTTGCCAAAATGCGATCATGGCGCATAAAGATCTCATGAAAGGGATGCTGCTCTGAACCCGACATTGCGTTTATTCCGACGTGATGGCAGGGATCACCATGAACGCCGACAAGAGTTGTCAACACTACGTTGCACGTGAGGTTTAGGCGGTGGCAGTGTCGCTCTTGGTGTGGATACTACTGTACGTTGCGCAGTTGGCTTTTTATCTCTGGCTCCTTCGGTGGGGCGGAGCAGAATGGGTCGAGCGGCGTTTCGCCGCGATTTTTTTGCTGAATATCTTTGCGTTTTTTTGGGATTCCGAACAAATCAGGCTCTATGCCTTGATCATGCTCATCGCCGCCACGGTTTGGTTTGTCATTGGGGTATTCGCACCTGTGGTGCGTATTATTATTTGAATGATTCGGTGTGTGAACGACGAGTTGAAAAAAATGATGTCGCGCGATTTCATCGGCAACGACGGCTTCGGCATCACGCAAAAATGTCG
>JANMQQ010000367.1:0-2697 GCA_031370545.1 Gammaproteobacteria bacterium | reverse complement strand
CGCTCGACATGAAGCGCGCGCTCGACGCGGGTGCGATGGGTTACATCGTCAAAAGCGAAACTGCGGCGGTGATGGCCAGCGCCTTGCGACTGGTGCTGGCGGGCGGCATTTACGTACCGCCAAGGCTGATTCAATCAGCGTCGCCCGTCCGGCCAGCGCGTTCCAACGGATTGCTGTTTGGTCTTACGCCGCGCCAGTACGACGTGCTCAACCTCCTGGCGCAGGAAAAAGCGAACAAGACGATTGCGCGGGAACTCAACCTGTCCGACCGCACCGTGAAGGCGCATCTCGGCGCCATCTTTAAAGCGCTGGGCGTCTCCAACCGCCAGCAGGCGATCAAAGCCGTCGCGAGCGCGAGTAGATCCGTCTGACCTTGGGTTAAAAATCGAATTTGCAGCAGGCGGCGATTTATTTTTTCTTGCGCCGCTGCACATGGCGCAGATAGGCGCGCAACTTTCCCGGCTGCACCGGCTTATTCATGAGCGTATGTCCGCTGGCCTGTGCCTCGCGCAGGCGCTCCGGAGCGGTGTCGCCGGTGATGATCAATGCCGGAAGATCTGCGCCGAACTCGCGCCGCAGGCGTTCGATAGCCTGCACGCCGGTCTTGCCGTCGCGCAGGCGGTAATCGGCAATGATAACGTCCGGCGCCTCGCGGTTTAGTGTTTCGAGCGCCTCGTCCTCCGAACCAACCAGTAACGCCAGACAACCCCAATTGTCCAACACCGCCCGCATGCCCTTGCGTACCGCGACTTCGTCGTCGATAACCAGTACGCGCATGCCGGCCACGTCGTCGCGTTCGAGCGCGGCCACCTCGACGGCTGTCGTGGTGATCGCCGCCGGATTACCCAACGGCAGAATGACGACGAAACGCGATCCGTGGCCGGGCGCAGATTCCAGTTCGATTGCATGCCTCAACAGCGACGCCAGGCGATCAACAATGGCCAGTCCCAGCCCCAAACCTTTCGAGCGGTCGCGCTCCGGGTTGTTCAGCTGGTAGAACTCACGGAAGATTTCGCGATGCTGATCTTGCGGAATACCGATACCGGTGTCGCACACCTCGATGCGAACCTGCGCATCCAGCCGACTGCACAGGACATCGACGCGGCCGCCGGGAGTGTAACGCAGCGCATTACCGATGAGATTGCGCAAAATCGCTTCCAGCAACACCGGATCGCTCTGCACCACCCAGTCGTTTGCCGCCACGTTGAAACCCAGGCCCTGTGCTTGCGCTTGCGCGAGGTACTCGACCCGCAACCGGTCAAGCAACGGTGCCAGCGCGAAATTCACCAGCGCCGGTTTGACGATACCGGCATCAAGCTTTGAAATGTCGATCAACGATTCGAGCAACTGATTGAGCGCATGGATCGACTGCCCCATGTCGCCGAGCAGCGCCTTGCCCCGCTCACTCATTTGCTCGGCACGCAATGCATCGGCAAACAGCGTGAGCGCGTGCACCGGCTGACGCAGGTCGTGGCTGGCGGAGGCGAGAAATCGGGTTTTGTCGCGACTGGCATTTTCTGCCCGGTCTTTTTCCGCACTCAAGCGCTCGACCAGATCGAGGTTCTCGAACCCCAGGCGGATCGCCGCCAAAACGGATTTTCGCGTTCGATGCGCAACCAGGATCAACACCGCGCCGAGCATCAACGTCAACGCGGCCAGTCCTTCATATGCCAGACCGCCCTCGGCAATCAGACGGATGCTCGACATGAGCAACGCCGGTAGCGTGAACGCATAGTAGGAGGCGATCCAATAGGCATTCAGGATAATCGAACCCGCGCACAGCCCGACGATGCTGGTGAACAGAAACACCTGATGTGTGGTGGAGTCCGAAACGAAAAACAGCATGCCCGCGCCACCCCACACCACGCCGCTGGCGAGCGCCGTGAGGGTATAGTAGCGCCCCCAGCGCGGTGCGTCGGCTGGCTTGGGAATGCGCTGTGCGTAGGCGCGATTCAACAGCAAGCGGGCGATGGTCACTGCGAATGCCATCCCGCACCAGATCAGCAGCAGGCTGTGATCGAGCTGCTCCCACATGATTAAAACCATCATCACCGGCATCAACGTGATGCTAATGATGACACCTGGCAGGTTGTGGTACAGGAAATCGATGGCGTGGGCGGTCACCTGCGGCGCGTAGGGATCGTCGTCACGCCGGGCGGATGCCGAATGAAACAACCACTGCAAAGCGCGGCTCATCCGTGACACGCTTTCCCGGTACTGAAGCCGGACATGCGCCGGTGATCTATTTTCCGGCTCCGGCAAGCCGGACAACAACGTGTGGCGCCGCTGTTTCCGGCACTGCGCATATTATGTCGATTAGTCATATTAACAATACATGACCCCTTACTGGAGAGGCGAAGAACCCAAAGTGGATCACACGTGCTTCATACTCTCCGATTGCAAGCTGGCAGAAGATTGTAGATGAAGATTGCCTGCGACCTCGGTTACGAGCTACCTGGGTGAGTCAGCTTTTGCCAGATAGCTCATTATGAATTCGAGCACTTCCACGCGGTTGAATGCCTGTTGTAACGACCCGCCCCACACGGTGATGCCGTGATCGCGAATCAGTAGCGCGTCAATAGGCGGCAGAGTGATCGTGAAGCGCTGTTCGATGTCGTGTGCAATGCGCGGAACGTCGAGCCAGTTGTCAAATACCGGCAGATCGACCTGCGGATTTTCTTCCCATAGGTCAAATGC
>JANMQQ010000288.1:0-1750 GCA_031370545.1 Gammaproteobacteria bacterium | reverse complement strand
TGCTCGACGCCAACCTGCCCCCCGTCTTGGCTCCTATCGCAAATCAGACGAGCCGGTCAGGATGAACAGCGTGCGGTTTTTGACTGGTTAAGGAAAAAGTTCGGCGAATGACGGATCGGCTGTCGCGTCAGCAAAGAAGCGACAATATGCGCGCCGTTCGAAATCGGGATACCGCTCCGGAAATTTGCGTTCGGCGGATCGCACACCGCTTGGGTTATCGGTTCCGGCTTCATAGGGCAGACCTTCCCGGAAAACCGGACTTGGTATTTCCGAGACTGGGTAAAGTGATCTTTGTTCATGGCTGCTTTTGGCATCAGCACCAAGGCTGCCGGAAGGGGAGCATTCCGCAAACAAATACTGAATTCTGGATTCCAAAACTCAAGAGAAATGCGCAACGCGATTCGGAGAATTTAGCTGCGCTTAAAGCGAGCGGCTGGAAGACAATGACAGTATGGGAATGCGAAACAAAAGATGAGCAACGACTAATATCCAAAGTGCGTCGCTTCCTTAGTCGTTAGGGAGTCAAATATATAATTTCCTTTTTTTACTGGTTTGAGCACACCGGTGACACCGGCAACCCGCCCTTCGGCAGCCACACCCTGGTCATCGCCGACCACAACGGCGCCTTTACCGCCAACCGCCAGCCGGACGTGCGCTACCACCGCAACGCAGCCACCGAAACCAGCGACAGCATCCAGCAGTGGTCGGAAGAAACCCGCAGCCTGCCCAATGCGATCGAGATCACCAGCTGGGATTACCGCACCCTGTCCACGCGCCCGGCCACCGCTGCCGCCGACCTCAGCGGCCGCAGCCCGCGCTTGACCCAGCACCTCCCCGCCGGGCAATACGCCTACGCCACGCGCGAGATTGGGCAACGTTACGCCACGCGCCGCCTGCAAACCTACGAAGCGCGCGCCAACCTGCGCTATGGTCAAGGCGGCGTGCGCACTGCCGGCCCGGGTAGCCACTTCAGCCTGCGCGCGCATCCACGCGTAGACCAGCAACGCGTGAAATACGGCGACGAATCCGCCACCTTCGTACTACTCGCCGTCGAACATCAAGCGCACAACAACCTTTCGGTTGACCTCCAGCACAACCTGACCCGCCTGTTTCCGCCCGGCGTCAACCCGTTCGACTTCGCCGCATCCACACCCACCGGACTCCCCCCCGGCGGTCCCAGCCTCGACGCCGACAGCACTCCGCTCACCCTGCCCGAACTTGAGCCCGGCCAACTCTACCGCAACACCTTTGCTGCCATGCCGCTGCATCGCCCCTACCGTCCCCTCATCGAGCCGCTGCCCAACACCGGCTTTGCCCAGGAACAAGCCCGCGCCTGCCACGGCGCACCGCTGGCCTGGCCGCTGCACGCACGCCCGCCGGTGCCCGGCACACACAGCGCCATCGTCGTCGGCCAAGCCGGACAAGCGCTCCACACCGACCGCGACCATCGCATCAAAATCCAATTCCATTGGCAAAGAGGCGCGCGTGCCCACAACCGCCAGCCGCACCCGAGTGGCGAGAACAACGCCCCGGCCAGCGCCGCACTCGGCACCTGGGTGCGCGTCGCCACCGCGTTGAGCGGCGACAACTGGGGCAGCAGCTTCATCCCGCGCATCGGCCAAGAAGTGGCAGTGCTGTTTAGCGAGGGCAACATCGACCGGCCATTGGTCATCGGCAGCGTATACAACGGCCAGGGCCAGCCCGACGCGCAGCACAACCAAATCCAGAGCGGTGCCGGCGCCGCCACCGG
>JANMQQ010000275.1:0-2003 GCA_031370545.1 Gammaproteobacteria bacterium | reverse complement strand
ATCGCATCGATCATCAGCGTGTAATAGGTGTTGAGCAGCTCAATCGTGTCGGCGGGTGAGAGTGATTCCACGATGGTCGTGAACGAGCGAATATCGGAAAAAAGTGTATTAGTCAGTAGCGTGACAGACAGTGGTAAATGTGTGGGAAAACGCTTATGATAGACAACCATGAGCACACAACGAACGCACTTTCCGCGTACCACGCCCGGCCAGCGTCGGCTGCTGTTCGAAACTTGGCAAGCGACTAACAATGTTAGCCAGGCGTGCAAGGTCGCGCATGTCTGTCGCCAAACGTTTTACGATTGGCTACCGCGCTTTAGGGCCGAGGGCTTTGCCGGGCTGCTAAATTTTGCGAGCCCCGCGCCCAAGCAACCCCATCGGATTGATCCCGCCGTCGAGCAACGTGTGAGCGTGCTGCGCCAACAGCATCCCAGTTGGGGTAAGCGGCGCATTGCCGACCAAATCGCTCAAGCTAATCAGTGGGTGCCGCTCGTGACGCCCAACACCGTGCGACGGATCTTGCAAGATGCGGGCCTATGGCCTGAGCCCGCCGCGCCGGTTAAAAAAAAGATGCACTAACGTTTGTCAGTCGCAGCGCTGAGCAGCCGGGCCAAACGCTCAACGTCGATCTCTGTTTTGTACCGGCTGATCACCCCCTCGCGGTGCAGCTGCCCGCGGTCAGCGGCTCGTCGGGTCGACTGGTCATCAGCGCGCTGCCCGCTGAAACGGCCAAGCCGAGTTCGCCCGGTCTAGTCTTCGCAGACGAAAACCTGGACTACACGGAAGCGATGGTGCAGTTTGTGGCGGCTTCACGCGACGCCGCTGGGCTCGCGCCGGCCGCCAGCGAGCCGCCCGCGCCCGAGGCACAGGCCACGCTGAAGGCTCAAAAACAGGCCTTACAGCGCGAAGCCGACGAGCTGCGGGTCGCGCGCCGGCAGACGCGCGCACAACGTAAAATCGAAGACAGTGCCTGGAAAGCTCTGCAGACCCCGCCGCTCACGGCGCCCGCCTTAGCTGAAACGACGCCGCTGTCAGACGAGACGTCGCCTGCGCTGACTCGTTCCGCCGCGGCTGAGAGTCGGCGCAGCCTGCGCGCGCAACGTCGCGCGCAACAAAAACAACGTTGCGTGGAAGATGAACACTGGCGTCAACACCGCCGCCAGTTGCGCGCACGGTCGTCCACCTTGCCGTTGGTCAGCCTGTGGATTGCGATTCTGGTCATCACGGATAATTGTACGCGCCAGTGTTTGGGTTTGCCATTATTTGTGACGGGACCGAAAGTGACGGCGGAACTCATAGTGGCCGCGTTGAAAGTGCTGTTGCCGCCTGCATTGCAATTTCTCATTTCTGATCGCGGCACGCATTTTACGGCTAATGCTTTTCGCAGCCTGATGCGCGATGCGGAGTTCATTCATGTCTTGATTGCGCGCCACCGTCCGCAGTCGAATGGCATTGCCGAACGCTTCGTGCGTACCCTCAAAGAATGGCTCGCCACCCAAGCCTGGCAAAGCGACGCCGAGTTGGAAATTCTGCTGCTGCAATTTATCGCCGAGTACAATGACCGCCCCCATCAGGGCCTAGCCATACCTGGTCTCTCGCCGAACGAATTCGCCCATCGCTGCTGGCTCTCTTGATGTCTAGCATGTTCCTGACTAATACAAATACATCTCAAAAGGTCCGGTTAGCACTCTCCAGCGTCGCCGCCTCTGTCTCACGTTTTTCCCAGGCGGGCGCACCCCCTTTCATGTGCAGCGGATCGCTAAAGAATCGAACCGCGAGCCCGAACGGCGCCACCACCGTAAAATACAATACCAACATCACCACGCGCAAATTATGCATCCAGTCCATGATGCCTTACTCCTCTCTTGCCTTGCCCTAATGCACAGTTCCGAACGGTATCCGCTTCGGAGCCTGCTCCCGCACCCAGAACACACTCGCCACATCCAGCACATGACCATACAACTCATTCAGCGCATCCCTTGTATTGCACAAGTGCGTGCGCT
>JANMQQ010000218.1:0-5739 GCA_031370545.1 Gammaproteobacteria bacterium | reverse complement strand
CGGCGTCGCCCGTGTGATCGCGCGGCCAGTCGTCCGCTTCGTTGGCGACGTGGGCGAAGTCATCGGGGAAATTCCATTTGGTCATGACCAGGCGCCCAACATCGCCGTGCAGTTCCTTGATGGTGGCCACCAGCTCCTGCTCGTCGCTAGCGATCTCCGGAAAATTCTCGGCGTAACTCAGCACCGGGAGCGTGCCGACATCATGCAATAATCCCAGCAGCATCGCTTGATCGGGATTAAATTTGCCGACCTTTTTCGCCAGCACGTAGGCGATGGCCGCAACTTCGGTGCTGTGTGCCCATAGGTTTTCCATCTGCTTTTTGATGTGCGGCGATTTGGTTTTAAACAGTTTACGCATCGCAAAACCGATGACGAAGTTTTGCAGCGCCTTGAGCCCGATGCGCACGATGGCGTCTTCAATCGTCGCAATCGGTTTGGTCGCACGATAAATCGCGCTGTTGGACACTTTCATCAGCAGCGCGGTAAGCGCCGGGTCGGTTTGAATCAGCGCCTTGATGCGGCGCACGTCGGCGTCACCGCTCACGATGTTGCGATAACGCAGCACGATATCCGGCAGCGTCGGGAGCGCCAGGCGGTCATGTTCAAGATCGCGTTGGATAGCTTGAAACAGCGGATTACTCAAGGTCGCCGGTCGTACCACTGGCGGCGGCACTACCTCTGCGGCGCGTTTGTGGCGCCCCAATAAATTGTCGACAACCCGTCCCAGCACCCAGAAGCACGTGACCGGCGATACCGCCGTGACGGTGCAGCGGTGCGGAACGAGATGCGAAATGGGTTGTTTAGCCTTGGCACTACCGGCCGCGACGTTATAGCTACGCCCGTCGGTGGCGCGCACAGTCACTTCGCCCGCCAGCAAATATAGTGCCCTCGGATCACTCGCACCCAGCGCAATCAACTCCGCGCCCGCATCGAGTCGCTGCGGCTTTATTTCCGACATCAACATGGTCATCTCATCCTCGGTGAGATATCCCAAGGGATGAAATGTACGCAGCACCTGCTGATCAATGGTCAGGATTGAATCGGTCACGTGGATTTGCCTCGCAGATTACTTCATCGGCAGGACGTGACTTTTTTTGAGTGGATATGCAAATGGAGCGATCTGGGATCGCGGCCATCCTGGCCGCAGTTTGCGGGCTGGAAGCCCGCGGTCCAAAACTGACTACTCGGCTAAACTTTCTGGCGAATATGCGTGTGCGCGAATGACGTACAGAAACTCTTCGCCGTAGGCGTCGAGCTTGCGCTCACCCACGCCCGAGATGTGCGCAAGCTCGGCGCGAGTACGGGGGCAGTGCTCGACCATTTCGGCCAGGGTGGCATCATGGAATACCACGTACGGCGGCACGCCCTGAGTTGCGGCGAGCTCGCGGCGACGCGTGCGTAACGCTTCCCACAAGCGCTGATCAGCGGGATCACTGAAGGTGGTGCGGGTAGCGCGTTCGGCGCGCTCTTTTTTAGTCTTGGTGGGTTTGCTGTCGCGACGCAGCCACAAGCGCTCTTCACCGCGCAGTACGGCACGACAAATATCAGTCAACTGCAAGCCGCCGTGGCCTTCAATATCAACCGCGAGCAGACCACGCGCGATCAATTGTCGAAACACGCCGCGCCAGGTGTTGGCATCAAGATCCTTGCCGATACCAAAGGTGCTTAATTTGTCATGCCCGAAGCGTTGCATGCGCTCGTCGGACTTTCCCAACAGCATATCGACCAGATAGGTGACGCCGAAACGCTGCCCGGTGCGATGCACACACGACAAGGCTTTTTGCGCGGGCACGGTCGCGTCCCAGGTTTGCGGCGGCTCCAGACAGGTGTCGCAGTTGCCGCAGGGTTCGGGCGCGTGCTCGTTAAAATAGGCAAGCAGCGCCTGGCGACGGCAGGTGGTCAGTTCGCTCAATCCCAGCATTGCATCAAGCTTGTGCTGCTCCACGCGTTTATGGGTTTCATCCGCGTCGGACTGCGCCAGCATCTGGCGCAAGGTGATGACATCCTGCAAACCGTAGATCATCCACGCGTCGGCGGGCAGGCCGTCGCGACCGGCGCGGCCGGTTTCCTGGTAATACGCTTCGACACTTTTGGGCAGATTCAGATGCGCGACGAAACGCACATTGGGTTTGTCGATGCCCATGCCAAAGGCGATGGTCGCGACAATGATTACGCCTTCTTCGTTGATGAAGCGCGACTGGTTGCGCGAACGTACTTCGTTCGACAATCCAGCGTGATAGGGCAACGCGGTGAGCCCTTTATTCGCCAGCGATTCGGCGACTTCCTCGACGCGCTTGAGCGACAGGCAATACACGATGCCAGCATCGCCGTTATGTTCGTCACGGATGAATCGCAGCAGTTGCTCGCGGGCCGCACCGCTGCTCTGCGCAATGCGGTAACGGATGTTGGGGCGGTCGAAGCTGCTGATAAAAACGCGCGCGTCTTCCAACTTCAGGCGTGCAATGATTTCACGCCGCGTCGGCTCGTCCGCCGTCGCGGTGAGGGCAATACGCGGCACCTCAGGGAAGCGTTCGTGCAACACCGAGAGCTGAATGTATTCGGGCCGGAAGTCGTGCCCCCACTGCGACACGCAATGCGCCTCGTCAATAGCGAACAGCGCAATTTTGATGCGCCGGAATAAGTCAAGCATGCGCTCCGTCATCAAACGCTCTGGCGCGACGTACAGTAAATCCAGCTCGCCGCGCAGCAAGCGATTTTCGATGTCGCGTGCTTCGCTGCCGGTGAGCGACGAATTCAAATACGCGGCGCGCACTCCCGCCTGCTTGAGCGCCGCGACTTGATCCTGCATCAGCGCAATCAGCGGCGACACCACCACGCCCGTGCCCGCGCGCGCGATGGCCGGAATCTGAAAACACAGTGACTTGCCACCACCGGTCGGCATCAACACCAGCGCATCGCCACCCGCCATGAGCGTGTCGATCACTTCTTGCTGCGGCTCACGAAACGACTCGTAGCCGAAAACGCTGTGAAGGATATGCAGGGGTTGGTCGGACATGCGCGCTATGTTAGCGCGCAGCCGACCCTGCGACTAATGTGATTTTGGGGAATCGCGGATTATCCTAGAAACGGCAGTTGAACGGCCTGCGGAGTACGACCCGTTGGGTACAGGGCAAGGCGCAACGACCGAGGAATAGCGAGCTATTCCGACGAGTTGCAACGCAGCCATGTGCACAACGGGGCGTGCTGCTCAGGTCGTAGCGGGCTTCACCTTCTGGGTGAAGCGTGCAATGGCAAAAAATTTCAATACCTGCACCACTTGCTTGTGCCTTGCAGCGGTCAACTGCCGTTTCTAGGATTATCGGGACTGCAAGCGAACAGACCGCAGGAACACCAACCGCTATCATCGTTGCTGATCAACCGAGAGTGCTGCCATGGATATGACCGTCGTCATCTGGATTATCGCCACGCTGCTCGTGCTCGTGGGCATGGCGGGCTTGGTCTTGCCCGCGCTACCCGGCGCACCCCTGCTGTTTGCGGGCTTGGTCGCCGCCGCGTGGGCGGAAAATTTTGCCTATGTCGGGGCAGGCACGCTTGTCGTGCTCGGCTTGTTCACGGCATTGATCATCGCCGTGGACTTTATCGCGGGAGCGTTGGGTGCAAAGTATTTCGGCGCCAGCCCGCGCGCGATCACTGGTGCGTTGCTCGGCGGCGTGGTCGGATTGTTGTTTGGATTTCCCGGCGTGTTACTCGGGCCGCTGGTCGGCGCGGTGATCGGTGAATTATCAGTGCGACGCGACCTCAACGCCGCCACGCGCGCCGGATTTGGCGCCTCACTCGGACTGCTGATCGCCGCAGTTGCAAAAATCGCGCTCGCCTTCACGATGATCGGCGTGTTTGTAGCGGTGCGGTTTGTTTAGAGGCGTAAGGAGATTTGCACGTAGGCAGCCATGACGAGCAGGCAAGAGTAATAGGCACTCACGCCATCAGTTCCGGCTTTACTCAGCTATGCACATTATGGGCGAGGGAGGCCATCTCGCTTGCTTCGATGCCGTGCAAAACTTGGCAACTGCCGCCTAGTCGTTGGGCAGTACGTATGATGTCACGCAGCACGGCATTAGGTACGACGGAATCATCACTGGTGACTACTATGTAGCCCTTACTCATCCTTTCCATCAGAGTGAGTCGGTGACTATTCCGCTGATAAACAATTGCGCGGGTCACACTTGCCGGACAGAAGGTGGGTAAGGAAAAGATCATGATTGATGGAGTGCGAAGTGTTTCCGAGATTGAATAAAAAATGGATTGGTCGAATTCCATTACTGCGTACATGATGCACCTCCAAGTTTAAGTAAATATTCCGGTTCGCCAATACTAGCGAAAAAGAGACAGGCGCCCGATCCTCTTTTCATGACTGGTGTCTCAATGCCATTATCACGGATTCGCAATTCTCGGCGTACTGCTCGACTTTTATGCGCGCGCGGGCGATGACCTCTTGGTCACGCCCGCCGGGCCGTCGGCGAGATGCACGGTCATCTGATTGAACGGCATGGTCCAGTTGTTGGCATTACAGGCATCCACCGCCAGGCGCTGTAACTGTCGACGGAGATTGTGATACACGTCGGCCGCTGCGCCAGTGAATGACGCCGCGATCAGAAAGTTCAGCGACGAAGCCGCCGCCTCGTCGAACTCCACAAAGCATTCCTTCAGATGCGCGCCGTAGCGGCTGTCCTTCAGATGGGAGGCGATAAACTCGAATAGTTTGTCTCTGATTTCCCCGGTCCCAGCGGATTGGTGGCGATAGTCGATGCCCAATTTGATCGAGACGCTAAAGCCGTTTAACGACAAGTTCTGCGGATGCTTATCGAGAAAGGCGCCGACCGGGATAGTTTTCGGCGCGCCACCCACCAACATCTGTACCGCCTCGGGCGTTTGTGTCAAAACCTGGCCGTAGCTGTCGTCATTTAACAATACAAAATCATTTTCGCGGGTTGGGAACCACGGCTCGCTGTCGTCGGAGCGGCGCGATATTAACGTGGTCAACACGCCCACGGGCAGCTTGAGGGTGCCGCCGCGCAATGCCGGGTTCACCAAGGTGGAGTACATATTCAGAGCCTTTATGTTCCACGGCAGGCCGTTGTAAATCACCCGTTCGCCTTCGCGCGCGGGGCCAAGGTTGAGCAACACCTTCGCCTCTTTGATGAAGCCGGGAAGCGTGCGCTGTAATGTCAAGGCCGCACCCATCAATACGATGATCAGCAGGCCGAGCAAGATCCAATCGCCGCGCGTGTACAACACCGCCATGCCTGCCAACAACGCCAGTACCGCGGAAATCAGCATAAAAGACAGATGGGCAACACGTGCCAGAAAGGGCCGCTTCCGTCCGCGCGTCGTCACCGCGCGCGTGTAAAAAATATTGACCATGCGCAACCCGCCGTAGGTCAGCGCCGCTGCCAGCACTGCCAACACCAAGTTGACGAAGTGTCCGCTCAGTAATTCTTGCAGTGCGTCGGTGGCGCGATCTTTGGCCGGACGATTGGGTGTTGACAATTCCTCCATCTGCAAATTAATGAGAGCCAACTGGCTTTTATATTCTTCCTGACGCGTACGCCAGCGCGATTCCAGCGCGCCGAACGTTGCGCGCATCTGTTCGGTCGGAGCGTCATTCTTGAGCGCAATAATATTCTTCAGAGCCACATCGGTTGCAGCCAAACGCTGCTGATAAAACGATTGTTCGGAGCGTTGCCGCTCCATCTTGCGCGGTCGATCCGTCAGGCGTTT
>JANMQQ010000197.1:0-11284 GCA_031370545.1 Gammaproteobacteria bacterium | reverse complement strand
CCCGGCGAAGTAGAAAACTGCGTAAGGTTTCAGCGCCTGCATCACCCAGCTCCCGCAAGCAAGGCAGCCGTCGAACAACTACGCGCCCAATTGACCTACGACCTCAATCCGCTACCGCCTGGTTTTGACAAAACACAAATGCGTTTGCTGGTCACCGACATGGACTCGACGCTGATCAACATCGAGTGCATCGACGAGATCGCCGATTTCGCCGGACTCAAACCGCAAGTCAGCGCGATTACCGAAGCCGCGATGCGCGGCGAATTGAATTTCGAACAGTCGCTGACCCAGCGCGTGAAACTTCTCGCAGGTCTCGACAATTCAGTGTTGCAGCGCGTGTACGACGAACGTTTAAAACCCAACCCGGGTGCTGAGGCCATGCTGGCGTGTTTAACACAGCGCGGCATCAAAACCGCCGTGGTATCCGGCGGCTTCACATTTTTTACATCGCGTTTGCAACAGCGTCTGGGCCTGGATCTCGCGCGGGCCAATGTGCTCGAGATGAATGCAAAGCAACTCAGCGGCCGCGTCGTCGGTGCCATTGTCGGTGCGGAAGCCAAAGCGGATTTTCTGTCCGAGCTGTGCGAGCAATTGCACATCACCCGTGCGCAAACGCTCGCCATGGGCGACGGCGCGAACGATCTGAAAATGATGCAGATCGCTGGACTGTCGATCGCCTATCATGCCAAACCCAAGGTGCAGGCGCAGGCAACCGTGGTCATCAATCACGGCACGCTGGCGTCAGTTTGCGATTTACTGGAGTGAGAAATTTATGAAAAAAATCCCGTGGGGATGGATAGCGATGCTGCTGGCAATGTGCATCGGCAGCTCGGTGCAGGCGGAGGAAACCGAGTGGGAGAAGCTCAATTCACAAGTCATGATGCTCTATCAACAAGGGCAATATGAACGCGCCGCCGTGGTGGCTAAAAAGGCGCTGGAGCTCGCTGAACAAACCATGGGTGCGAATCATCCCAATGTGGCGGGGAGTTTGAACAATCTCGCCGAACTCTATCGTCTGCAAGGTCAATACAAGCAAGCGGCGCCGCTCTATCAACGTGCATTGGCTATTTGGGAGAAGGCATTGGGTGCGGAGCATCAAAACGTCGCCGGCGGGTTGAACAATCTGGCGGAGCTGTATCGTCTGCAAGGTCAGTACAAGCAGGCGGAGCCGCTGTATAAACGCTCATTGGCGATTTTCGAGAAAGCGCTCGGCCCGCACAATCCGAACGTGGCGCAGGTTCTTGACAACCTGGCCCAGTTGTACCGAAAAACCAGCCGAAGCAAGGAGGCTGACGAAATGTCAAAACGTGCGGCTGAAATTCGTACCAACAAGCATCCCGGTCAGCATTGAGTCTATTTAAGTCAGGTCACGACTTTTTTCATGCGGCGCAACGCGAACGGCACAAGCATCAGCAGGGTAGTCCATTCCAAGCTGGCGGCCGACGCTTTCGTATCCACCGGTGGCGTGATGGTCGCTTTTAACTCCGCTGTGGTTAGCATGCCGTTACCGTTTTTATCCAGAGTGGTGAATTGATCCTGTTTCAGTCCCGGCAAAATGAGTTCCGCTTCGGCAAGCGTCAAGGTGTTGCTCTTGTCGGCGTCGGCCAAGAAAAAATCATCCAGCAAATTTTGCGCGATTTCTTTGATATCCGTCGGTGCAGGAGCCGGTGTTGGAGTGGGGGTAGGTGTGGGGGTAGTTGTGGGAGTGGGAGTTGGAGTCGGCGTGCCGCCCGTCGCAAGTTTAATGTCCGAGCATGAATAGTAATTGGTATTGGAATCGGTCATGACCTGGATTAGCTGCAAGCTGCATGCGTCGCAGGTTTGCATCGGCAATGTGATAACGGAGCGATAGAGATGGGGTATGGGTGTCTCCGGGCCCATCGTGTCGGGAATGTTATCGAGCAGGATGTTGCTGTTGAACCCTTGATCATTCGCCGGTGAAAATGCGATGCGAAAATGGCCGGGATGATTGGCCGTTTCCTGAAACGTGACTTCGATGGTTTGTCCGGGTGCGAAGGTAGCGGGCGTTGTCGTGCGCGGAACCGCACCGCAGGGATCACCTTTTAGATTGGTGTCGGCGTTGCGGGGTTTTACGATTCCGGCGGGGTCCCAGCGCGCGTGTGCTGCCGCGAATGGAGAGTGTAAAATGAACGACGCTGCAATCGCCGCGCTCAACGTAAAATTACCCAATGTTATTTTAAATCCAGGCATGGTTCCTTACCCCCGATGTGTTGCGTAATGTTCATGTCAGGCAGTCTAGAGTTTCGCGCACCCACAGTTGTGTGACGAGGTTAATGTGCGGTGCGTGCCGCAGGTGGCAACTCGGCGTAAAATTAATTGCACGCATCCTGCGTAGTGTGGAAAAAACTAAGGAGTCGGCGTGTGACTATACGACAGGGCATTATCGGCGCGCGTACCCCGGCGTTTGCCGCCGTACACCGTGTCCTGAATGCGGCCCGTATTACGCACGAGCCGGTTGAATCTCCACGCTCTATCTCACGGCGTGAGTTTATGCGGAGTTCCGTGGCAGGCCTGGGTTGGTTAAGCCTTGGCGCCTCAACGCTGACGAGCTGCAATCGCGGCGGACCGCGCGTGGCCATCGTGGGTGCCGGACTGGCGGGATTGAATGCGGCATATGTGTTGAAAAAGGCGGGTGTGCTCGCCACGGTGTATGACGCCAGTGATCGCGTCGGCGGGCGGATTCTCACGGCGCGCGATGTGGTGGGTGTTGATTGTACTGCCGAGCTGGGCGGCGAATTCATCGACACCCGGCACGCCGACATGCTTAGTCTGGCGAAAGAATTTAATTTTGAAATGCTGGATCAGCAGCCGTCGAGCCTGGCAAATTTTCACAACGCATTTTTTTTCGGCGGTCGGCATTACAGCGAAGCGCAAGTGATTGACGCGTTCAAACCGTTTGCCGAGCGGATTGCAGTTGACGTCAAAGCCGTGGGTCGTGACATCAGTTACTTGCATGCCAATGACGCGGCCAGGCGTCTGGACGCATTGTCGATCGGCGCGTATCTCGACAATATCGGGTTGCGCGACTGGCAGCGCGAACTCGTTGAGGTGGCCTATGTTTCTGAGTTCGGAATCGACACCGAGCTGCAATCGGCGCTCAATTTAGTCACCACACTCGATACTGAGGCAGGCGCCGGACAAGCCGCGCTGTACAGTGGCCGCAGCCAGCGCTTTGTTATTAAAGGCGGCAACGAGCAGATCACTCAGGCGTTGGCAAAGCAGCTTGAGTCGCAGTTGCGACTGCAACACACCTTTGAAATGGTCAAGCGGCGCGGCGACGGTTATAGCCTGCAATTCCGTGACAGTAATCGAGTGGTTAAAGAAGAGCGCGCCGACATCGTGATTTTTGCACTGCCCTTTTCATTGTTACGTGAGGCGTCAATCGACATTCCGTTGTCCGATGTAAAACGCAAAACCATCGAAGAATTGGGCTACGGGAGTCACGCCAAGCTGCTGGTGGGGTTCAGGCAGCGCGTCTGGCGGGCGACGCAACACAATGGTCAAATGTTTACCGATGAGCCGGTGCATGCGAGTTGGGACCACACCGTGTTGCAGCCCGGGGAGAGCGCAGGCATGACATTTATGCTCGGCGGGCGCCAGGGTAAAGAAGTCGGGCACGATCAACCCGAACATCAGGTCAACCGTTTGATGGTTGGAATGGAACGGGCATTTCCCGGCGCGCGCATTGCGCGTAGCGAAAAAATCCTGCGCCTTCATTGGCCCACCCAACCCTATAGCAAAGGCAGCACCGCGTGCTACACGGTAGGGCAGTGGACCAGCATCGCCGGAGCCGAAGTAGAACCGATCGGCAAGATTTTTTTCGCTGGTGAACATTGCAGCCGTGATTTTCAGGGCTCCATGAACGGTGCTGCCGAAACCGGCCGACGCGCCGCACAAGCGGTATTAGCACTACTAAAGTAGCGTGCGTCATGCGCGCGATAAAAAGCGACCGTACTGAAGTACACTGTCCATCCTCGCCAGTTGGCTGGATTCCCTCATGCCGTTGACCCAACGCATTGTTCGCTTCGCCGTCGTCGGATTGCTCGTTGTTGCTGCGCTCGTCTGGACGGTGTTTAAAGTCATGCACAAAGATCCAGTTTCAGTGCCGGTGCAAACTGCCGTCGTAGGCAACGTGGAATCCGTTGTTGCCAACACCCGCGCAGGCACCGTGAATGCCTGCCGACGTGCAAAACTTGCCCCATCCATCGGCGGAAGAATTCAGCGCTTACCGGTACACAAGGGCGACCGAGTCAAAGCGGGTCAGGTCTTGGTGGAGTTGTGGAGCGACGATTTGAATGCGCAGGTCACGCTGGCGGAAAAGGAACTCAACGCGGCGCAGGCCCATCGCGATGAAGCCTGTTTGAACGCCGCCAATGCGGAACGCGAGGCGACGCGCGCCACCGAATTGCAGAAGAAAGGCTTGGTGTCCGAGGATCTGGTCGACAAGGCCGTCACGATGAAACAGGTGCAGGCGGCGGCCTGCGCGGGTGCCAATTCAAATGTCGAGGTCAGTCAGTCGCGTATTGCCGCAGCGCATGCAGCGCTCGAACGCACCGTGTTGAAAGCACCGTTTGCGGGTTATATCGCCGAGTTGAACGGCGAGTTAGGCGAATATGTCACGCCTTCGCCCCCTGGAATTCCAACACCACCGGCAGTCGACCTGGTCGATACCAGTTGCCTGTACATCGCCGCACCCATCGACGAAGTGGATGCGCCAAAAATTCGCACCGGCATGCCCGCGCGCATCACGCTCGATGCGTTTCCCGGTAAAAGTTTTAAAGGCACTGTGCGCCGCATCGCGCCCTATGTACTGGAAGCGGAGAAGCAGGCGCGCACCGTCGATGTGGAAGCGGTGTTTGACGATCCGTTGGAGTACAAGGACTTATTGCCCGGCTACAGCGCGGATCTGGAAGTGGTGCTCGATGTTCATCCCAATGTGCTGCGCATACCCACCGAAGCGGTGCTGGAAGGCAACCGGATCTTGGTGCTGCGCGCAGGCGTGATCGAAGAGCGGCGTATTGAAACCGGATTGTCGAACTGGAAAATTACCGAGGCAAAATCAGGTGTGAGCGCGGGCGAGTCCGTCATCGTCTCGGTAGGACGCGAAGGTGTCAAGACCGGCGCCGCCGCGAAGGTGGAAGAGAAAGCCGACACCAAAAAGTAGGCAGGAAAGTTTCGTGATCGAGTTGTCCACCATTGAACGCATCTTCCACGTCGGCGACCAGCGCGTGCATGCGCTGCGCGCGGTTGATCTGCGCATCGCACGCGGCGAGTACACCTCGATCATGGGTCCATCAGGATCAGGCAAGTCCACCTTACTGAATATTGTCGGATTGCTGGATCGACCCGACTCGGGAAAATATCAACTCGACGGCGCCGATGTCACCTCGTTGAGTGAGGAACAGCTCGCGCGCACACGGCGCGATAAAATCGGCTTTGTGTTTCAGTCGTTCCATCTGGTGCCGCGTTTGACTGCGGCTGAAAATGTCGAGCTACCGATGCTGCTGGCGGGCATTGAACCCGGCGTGCGCAAACCGCGCGTACAGCAGGCTTTGCGGGCGATGGGTTTGGAAAACCGCGCGCACCACCAGCCCGAGCAATTGTCCGGCGGACAACGTCAGCGCGTGGCCATCGCGCGCGCAACCATCATGCAGCCGACCGTGCTGCTCGCCGACGAGCCGACCGGAAATCTGGATCGGGCGTCGGGTCTTGACGTCATCGCCGTGTTGGAGAGTCTGGTCGAAAACGGCATGGCCGTGGTGGTGGTGACGCACGACCCGTTCATCGGCGAGCGTGCGCGAAGGCAGATTCGGATGGAGGATGGGCGGGTGGTTTCGGATAGAACTGCAACTGCAACTGCAACTGCAACTGCGACCACCCCGCCCCTGTGGGGCACCCCTCCTTATTTTCAAGGAGGGGTGGACGCGCAGCGGACGGGGTGGTCGGTCGGACGTAACCCATCAGGTAAATCATCACAATGCGCACCACCGACATCCTGAATTTTTCTGTCAACACCGTGCGCGGTAACCGTGCCCGCACGCTGTTGATGTTATTCGCGATGGCCATCGGCGTCGCTGCGGTGGTGGTGCTGACGGCGCTGGGTGAGGGCGCACGTCGTTACGTCACCAGTGAGTTCGCCGCGCTGGGTTCACATTTGCTGATCGTGTTGCCAGGACGTTCGGAAACCGCCGGGGCCGGTCCGGCGCTATTTGTTGCGCAGACCCCGCGCGATCTCACCATTGAGGACGCGTTGTCGCTGCGGCGCATCAGCTATGTGCAACGCGTTGCGCCGCTGAATATCGGTTCTGCGCAAGTGTCTTTTTTGCAGCGCTCGCGCGAGGTACCGGTGATTGGCACCACAGCGGAATGGCTGACGATTCGCAAATGGATCATGGACCAAGGCAAGTTTCTGCCAGCGGAAGATGCAACCAATGCGGTGGCGGTGTGTGTGCTGGGCGGCAAAGTGCGCAATGAATTGTTCGGCGCGCAGTCGGCGCTGGGTGAATGGGTGCGGATCGGCGACCGGCGCTTTCGAGTCATCGGCTTGCTGGGCGGGCAGGGTCGTTCCATTGGTTTGGACATTGATGACGTGGTGATGATCCCGGTGGCGTCGGCACAGGCCTTGTTCAATTCATCGTCGTTGTTCCGCATTTTTGTTGAGACGCGCAGTCGCGAAGAATTGAACCTGGCCAAAGACGCCATCGTGTCAACACTCGCCGCGCGCCACCAGGGGGAGCAGGACGTGACAGTCATTGCGCAAGACGCCGTGCTCGCCACGTTTGACCGAATTTTCAACGCGCTCACCTACACGGTGGCGGGCATTGCATCTATTAGTCTGGTAGTCGCCGGTATTCTGATCATGAATGTCATGCTGGTCGCGGTATCGCAGCGCACCGCAGAAATCGGTTTACTGAAAGCGTTGGGCGCTCCGCAGCAGCAGATCATGACGCTGTTTTTAACTGAGGCGGCATTATTGTCAATCATTGGCGCCATGGTGGGTTTGGCGTTGGGCGCGCTGGGCGTGTGGGGCATTGGTCGAATATATCCGGCGTTGCCGGTGCAACCGCCGTTGTGGGCGGTGGTCGCGGCGGTGCTGGTATCGGTGAGCACCGGGCTGTTGTTCGGAGTGTTACCGGCGCGGCGCGCGGCGCGGATGGACGCGGTACAGGCGTTGTCGCGGAGGTGACACCATGCGCATAAACGATTTCCAGTTTCTCGCCTTCGGTGCGATCCGCGCACAGCGCATGCGCAGTGTGCTTACCGCGCTGGGCATCGCCGTCGGCATTGCAGCGGTCGTGTTGCTCACTTCGATTGGCGAAGGTATCCATCGTTTTGTGTTGGCCGAGTTCACGCAGTTCGGCACCAACATCATTGGCATCCAACCGGGCAAATCGTCAACCCATGGCGGATCGGTCGGTGTGTTCGGTTCGGTGCGCCCGCTCACGGTCGCCGATGGAGAAGCATTGCGGCAGATTCCCTACGTCACCGCAATGGTGCCGATGGTGCAGGGCAATGCCGAAGTGGAGGCGGGCACTAAGACCCGTCGCACCACCGTCTACGGCACCAACGGCGATTTCCCCGGAGCGTTCACCATCCGTATCGGTACTGGCACCTTCCTGCCGCCAGACTACTCCGGTGCGGAGCGCGCGTTGGCGGTGTTGGGCAGCAAGCTGCGCCAGGAATTATTCGGTAACCGCAGTCCGCTGGGCGAGCGCATTCGCATCGGCGGTGCGCGTTTTCTGGTGGTGGGTGTGATGGAGTCGAAGGGGCAGGTGCTGGGTTTTGACTTAGATGACACCGTATACATTCCGGTCGCACGTGCGCTGGAATTGTTCAACCGCAACGGCGTGATGGAAGTCCATCTCGCCTACGACGCGGGTGCGCCAGTTGCGGAAATTATTGCTGCGTCGAAACGCATTTTGACGGCGCGCCACGGCACGGAAGATTTCACCATCACCACCCAGCAACAGATGCTCGATGTATTGGGCTCGGTGCTGGATGTATTGACCTTTGCGGTCGGGGCACTGGGCGGCATTTCACTGCTGGTCGGCGCGGTCGGCATCCTCACCATCATGACTATCGCCGTGACCGAGCGCACCGCCGAGATTGGATTACTGCGCGCGCTGGGCGCAACGCACAACCAAGTCCTGGCGCTATTTCTGGGCGAAGCCGTGGTGCTGGCGGCGCTGGGTGGCCTGGCAGGTTTGCTGCTGGGTGCGGGCGGTGGCCAGCTTTTACATCTGGCCTTGCCTGCCTTGCCGGTGCAAACACCGTGGTCGTATGTCGCGGCGGCTGAAGCGATTGCTGCGACTATTGGCCTGCTGGCAGGTGTGCTGCCCGCGCGCCGCGCGGCGCGCATGGATCCGGTCGTTGCGCTGCGCGCCGAATAGCCACATCGCTAACCCTAGAAACGGCAGTTGAACGACTTGCGGAGTGCGACTCGTTGGGTGGCCGCTCTCGCGCATCCCTGCGCTTCGCGGCACTGGCACATCCTGTGCGGCGCAGGGCAAGGCGCAACGAGCGAGGAATAGCGCGCTATTCCGACGAGGTGCAACGCAGCCATGTGCACAACGGGGCGTGCTGCGCAGGTCGTAGCGGGCCTCACCTCCTGGGTGAGGCATGTACAAACCAAAAATATCAATACCTGTATGCATTTGCTTGTGCCTTATAGCGGTCAACTGCCGTTTCTAGGTTAACGCCAACTCCGTCAGACCCGCGCCGATTACTTGATTCCGGTCACAGTCGATTCAATTTGCTTCAGGGTAAATTCAGAACCGCAATGTATCGCGGTTTCATGCGCGCATATTTGCAATAAGTAATCTGCTGTAGGGAAGTTTAGTTCGAGAGTGGTTCGTGTCATCCACGCAGTTTTCGATTCCCAAGAGGTAATAATGAACAAGATGGAACGTGCAGTAGCATCCCCGTTAGGAACCATGCCGAAGTCTGCGGTCGCGGGCCGTACGACGGTCAAACGCTCGGCTCCCGTTCGCGCCCCACAACCGGCCGTTGATGATGCCGATATTTCCCTGCATCTAATGATTTTCGCGTGGTACCTGGTGTTGTCAGGCACCTTGGTGTTGCCGGTGGTTATCATGCTCTCGGCCTCGGTTTACGACGCTATGCCTTGGGCCCCGAACCTCGGCGCATTTATTATTGCGGGGGGTGCAATCTCGATCGGTGCCGCATTTCCGGTCGCCAGCCAATACCGCAAACTGAGCGTCACCGTCATGAAAGAGTATGCCCAGTCGCGCACGCTGAACGCGCAGAGCATAAAGAAGCTGACGGGCTTGATGTTCGTCGGCGCGGCGTGCGCAGAATTGCCCGCGTTTGCCGGGCTGGCCTATTTCTTCATGACGCGTGAAGCCATTGGTAGTTTGCTGCTGTGCGCACCGGCGATCATCATGATGTTGGTGTTGTATCGTCCCGGCGATTTGCGTTCCGTGTAGTCGTCTCCCCGTTCGGGCGCGCGCCAGTTCAAAGTTCCGGCATGCGCGCCAGTGCCCCGTGCGATATGATGTCCGCCGCTTTTCGTGAACGGCGACCGCATTAATGAATGACCACCCCGCGTACTTACAACGCCTGCGATTTTTTCTGTGGCTTGCAATTGCCGTAAGCTTTTTCTTCAACTTGTCTGCGGTTCCGTTATTTGACGTCGATGAAGGCGCGTTCAGCGAAGCCACGCGCGAGATGTTTGAACGTGGCGATTTTATTTCTCCCTACCTCAACGGCGTGCCACGTTACGACAAGCCAATTTTGATTTATTGGCTGCAAGCGGCCAGCGTGGCGCTGTTCGGTTTCGAACCGTTTGCATTTCGTCTGCCGTCGGCACTCGCCGCCACTTTGTGGGTATTGGCAGTGAGTGCGTTTGTGCGCAAAGTTCGCTCGCCACAGTTGGGTTATTACGCGGGCATCGTCACCGCGTTATGTCTGGCGGTGTCGGTGATCGGCAAGGCGGCCACTGCCGATGCTTTGCTGAATTTATTCATCGCCGTGTCGATGTTCGCGATCTACCTCTATTTCAAAGAGCGTCACACGCGTTATCTAATCATGGCATTCGTCGCGATGGGTTTGGGATTTCTGACCAAAGGGCCGATTGCCATTCTGGTACCGGGTGTTGTCAGTCTGTTGTTCTTCGCGTTACGTGGCGAATGGCGTGCGTGGTTTAAAGCGGTCACCTATCCGGTTGGAATTTTGTTATTCGTCGCCATCGCCTTGCCGTGGTATGTCGTGCAGTACCAACATGAAGGTCAGGCGTTTATCGAAGGATTTTTCTTTCACCACAACGTCGATCGTTTTCAAGGCTCGATGGAACAACACGGCGGTAGCCTGTTTTATTATTTGCCGGTGGTGTTGTTCGCCGCATTACCGTTCAGTGCAGTGATTTTCAAAGTCGCGCTGCGTTGGCGTGAAGTCATCCGCGATGATCTGCTGTTGTACTGCGCCTTGTGGTTTGGCTTCGTGTTCGTGTTCTTCTCGGTGTCGGGCACCAAACTGCCGCACTACATGAACTACGGCCTCACCGGCTTGATCGTGCTCATCACCGTGGTATTGCCTGAACTCAAATCGCGCTGTCTGACGCTCATTCCGGCCGTGTTGATGTTGGCGTTGTTGCTCGCGCTGCCGTGGTTATTGGCCTACAGCGCGCCATCTACCAGCGACACCTATCTGCGTGAACTGCTCACCGCCGCACCGGATTTTTTCGGCAACGGATATCGCGGCGTGCTGCTGCTGTTTATTGCTGTCATTGGGTACCTAATGTTGACACTTAGATTTGCGCCGGTATACAAGCTGTTCGCCGCTGGTTTGATGACCGTGATTGCAATCTCAGGATTACTACTCCCAGTGCTGAGTGAGATTTTGCAGCGCCCGATTCAAGAGGCCGCTTTGCTGGCGCGCAAGGAAAACTACACGGTGGTGATGTGGCATATGGATGCGCCGAGCTTCAGCGTCTATGCGCAAAAAGCCACCGTGCGGCGCACGCCGCAAGCCGGGGACGTGGTCTTGACAAAATCGAAGTATCTGGCTGAGCTGCCCAATTACGAGCTGTTGTACAGCAAGAACGGTATCGCGTTGGTTAACCTGAAGTAGGGTGATTCAGTCTACTTTTTTGGATCAGAAGTGATCGCTAGAACTGAGCGTCTCTTCCCCCTGCAAGGGGGAAGATCAAGATGGGGGTGAATTAAAATACAATGAGCTTGCAATTCCGCAGGGTGGGCACCCAGCACTCGCGCGCAAAAATATCGAACACACCTTGTGTCGCGAA
>JANMQQ010000192.1:0-5931 GCA_031370545.1 Gammaproteobacteria bacterium | reverse complement strand
CGCGCACTCCCGCACCTCGTCGGCCTCCGCGCTGTATTCGTAGCGCCGACCTGCGTATTCCAACTCCACGCGTTTGCCGCCGGTTTTTTCTTTACTCGCACCACCTTGGCAACCGGGCGCATCACCGAAATGTCCGGCGCGAATCGCATTCACCTGAATAGTCGCAGCATCCACTTTCAGCATCGCTGCCAAACGTTCACGCGCGCGGTGCAACAGCTCGACTTTTTCTTGCACGGCCCGCGCCTTCGGTACTCGCGCATCGCTGGCACCTCGCACGCACACGACGGCCTGCGACCCTGCTACATGCACCGGATAAACTTCGTCCCCTGCCTTCAACATCACCTTGAATCCAGGTGTAATCATTTGCATGTACATCATGCCGGGCTGCGGACAGCCCAGGCTGCTGTCGGGCCAGTCCACTGCCTGCGCCTGGTGCAGCGTGAACCGCTCAACCGGCAGATTGAGATGTTTACTGATGGCCTCGGTAGCCACGCGGATCGCCTGATCTTGGCTCATAGGTTCATTCATCGTTACTGCGGCCGCAAGCAATACACCGGAAAATATCGAAGATAGCATGGCGATTTCCTATCCTTGGGAATTCGGTTTAAGTTTGCGCTTTGGCGCGCTAACCCGGAAAATGCACAGCGTTTAACGTATCGCATGAACGCAACATAGCCCAAATCGCGGACCATTTGAATTCCGTAAATCACCTGTTAGAGAACTGCACGCCATGAACTTCGAATTGTTACGCGAGATGGACTCGTTCAGCGAGGACATGCTCAATCGCATCATCGCCTTTCAAACCAAAGAACACGCCGCGTGGAATAGCACGCTGCCATTTGAGCAACGCATCCGCGAACTCGCGCTGCACGATTTGGTGTTCAGCCACCCGCAGCGCGATCCGAAACTGTTCGGCCCAACCATCGCGCACTACACCCCGCGCCGCGAAGAAATGTGGCGCATCGCCGCTTATGCACGCGCAGTCGCAAGCGAACCGGTGGTGTGCGAACTGCACGCCCGCAACGGATTTTTAGGCAGTTTGCTGGCGCGCGAAAACGTACGCGTGATCGGCCTGCGCGACCCGCAGGGCAAACCGAATCAAATCGAGAATTTTTACGACGCCGATCACTACGACCTGCGCAGCGGCACCGTTGCGAACAACGCACCCGCATTCGATGTCGCGTTTTCTGCATGGATGCCCAGCGGAGAAAATTTCACCCCGGCGATTGTTGCATGCCAACCTAAACTCGTCGTTTATGTCTACACCGAACACGTCGACCCGGCGACACAGCAAACACAAACCGGCACCGCCGATGCGTTCAAGCAATTACCCGGCAGTTACAAGCTGATTGATGAATGGCAAGACCTGCGCCCGGAGAATTTTTTCAAAGAAGTGTGGCCTGATCTGACCGGGAACCTGGCCGAGACTCGCATCACGCGCGTGTATGCGCGCACCGAATTTCATGACCTGGCACCGATCAGAGCCACCGCTCCGCTTGCCTACTACGACTGGGAAAAAGATTTGCAGATGGCTTCAATGGCGCTGGAAGCAAAGCAGTTCTTGAAGCAGCGGGGAGTGGTACTTTAGCAACCACCCCGTCGGCTACGCCGCCACCCCTCCTTGAAAATAAGGAGGGGAGGACAAGTTTTCTCCCCTCCTCATTTTATAGGCCGCTCTCGCGCATCCTTGCGCTTCGCGGCAATTGCACATCCATGTGCGGCGGAGGGGTGGACTCGCAGCGGACGGGGTGGTCAAGCCTCCCGCATCGCCTCGATATTTTTCTGTTCACTCGGCGGCGTTGCGATGACTTCATATTCGAAACGTGAAAACGAGGCGGTCGCTTCGTGCATGCGTACCAATCGAACGTAAGTTAAATTGTCACCACGATTCAACACCAGGCACGTGCCGACGTCATAAATCGCCGACGGCACCAGCAAGTGTGCCATGTCCCCCTCGACTACGGTCAAGCTGCGAAAATATTCGCCACCGCTGCCCACGCCGCCAATCGAACGCACCGCCACTGGTTGCAGGCCGCCCGGCAAAGCCATGATGCCGATTTCTAGCCGCTCGTCACGCACATCGCGTAGCCAGCGCACAATTCCTGCCGTCCAGTCTGCGCTCAAATTATTTGCGTACTTCAGCACGACGACATCGCCCACGCGAATGCGTTTGCCACGCCCGTCGCACGACACGCCCATGCCGCCGCCGCTGCCGTTGATCTGCTGCCAGAGCTGTGCGGTGAAATCCAGATCCATATCTTCGGCACGTTTGCCGGTGTTGGCCTTGCTCGCATAGATTTTTTCCCACAAATCTTCCGCACCGGCAAACTGTGAAAGACGCGGCTTGGCAACACCGCTGTCTAATTTGTCAAGCTTGTCTGCCGCCTTCCAGGGTTCGTCTTCAATGGGCACCAACGAAAATGTTTGCTTCACGCCACCGGGCCGATAAAAACGCACCTCGTCGCGCTCCGGCGTAAACGGCGACTCGTTGCTGACGAAGTGGTGACTGGCGCTCATACCGGCGGCCAAAACAATATTCGCGTTATTGGGCACACGTTCGTCGTGCCGCTGACGGCGACCGCCCCAGGCAAGTTCCAGGCGCTGCAACATGTCGCGACGGATGCGTTCGCGCAGCGTCATCGGTGTGGTATCGGTTACCGGCAGCGGCTCGGTATATTTGTCAAGTTCTGACGCGATGTGTTCAACCAATCGGCTCACATCCAATATCCGCACCTCATCGCCGTGCAGCGTGATGTCATCGCGCAGCGCATACTGCGGCGGCAAGGCTTGATTCAGATCAACGAAATACTTTCCGTCGAGCGACATGTTGCGATCAGCCGCCGTCAGCCGACCGTGCGTCGCCCACACATTCAAATGCGCATAAATTACACCCACTTCACCACTCATCAAATGGTACGGGTTGGCGAGATACAGCAGCACTATGCGTTTGTAGACATGCTTAATCGTTTGCGGATCACCGTCCGGCCGGGTGTTATCCGAGCTGCCGATCGACCGCGCCAGCAGATCATGCCGCTCGGCGAAACCATACAAGCGATGAAGTTCACCCCAGACCCCTTCCGGCTCGGGTACATAGGCGGTGTAAGCCGCCAGCAAACTTTTACTCAAAAATATTACCGCGTGATAAAGCGCATTCACCAGCACCGCATCGCTCGGGGAGCGGTTGTTGTCATCTAGAGTGAGATCGTGAATCACCTGCTTGTAACCGTACGCGCTTTCCTGAATTAGCGCAGCGATCAACTGAAACCGCGCGCGCGGTTTATCCGCCAGAGGAAAAGTATTGCTGTTCAGCCGGTCACTCAACGCATCCACATATTCGTGGACTGCCGGTTGTAGCTGATCAAGAAATTGATAACGCGCACCCGGCTTCATCGGGCAACGATTGTAGTTATGCAACACCTCGAGTAAGCGCTCGGCCGCATCATCGTATTCACCCACACGAAACGACGCCAGCCACGCCGCCAGATGGCGCGGCGCAGGATTGAGGGACTGCACATCAAGATGTTCATGCGCCGGAAAACTCAAGCGCAGTTCGGGGTTTGTCATGCCAGTGCCGATGATGGGACTCGTATCTCACTATCGGCATTTGGAATGATTTGATTTACCGGTTGGCCCATAAGGATTCCGTCCCCTCCGCAGGCGACCGCCATGGAGTAATTCCTCGTACCGATCTTTTCTGAAAACACTGGCTCCTTCCGCGCAGTCAATAGTCGCCTTATTTTGTAACTACAAACGTAGTATATATAACCAATGGAATTTGAATGGAACCCTGACAAAGCGCAATCTAATCTGCGCAAACATCGCGTCAGTTTTGAGGATGCCGTTCGAGTCTTTCTTGACCCGAATCGCATCGAAACATTCGAAATCCGGGAAGTCTAAGGTGAAGATCGCTGGAAAACCGTAGGCTTAGGCGAACCCGCCTTATTGGCGGTTGTCTACACCGTTCGTGGCGAAGACAGCGACATCATCCGGGTGATTTCAGCGAGAAAGGCAGATGAAAATGAGCGCGCGCAATACGGTGAAATTCAAACTTGATCCGAAGCATCCTTCACCGCTGTCTGGCCAACAGCGCAAGCGTTTAGCTGCGGTAGCGAAGATGCCGGACTCGGACATTGACTACAGTGACATCCCGCGTCAAACCGGAAAGGTGAAGTGGACGCGACCCGGAGCGCTCGTTCCGACCGAAAACAAACAGCAGGTGACACTACGCCTGGATGCGGATGTGCTGAGCTTCTTCAAAGACACTGGCAAGCGCTACCAGAGCCGCATCAATGCGGCGTTGCGCGAGTACATGAAGGCGCACCGAAAAGTGGGTTGAAGTCAAGAACTGGCTAAATACGTTTGCCGTTTCAACCTAGAAACGGCAGTTGGACGGGCTATGCAGGGTGCGCGGAATAGCGAGCCATTCCGATGATGCCTGTCGCGCTGGCGGTAGGCAGTATGCCGAGTCAGGAAAAAATCACTTCCACTCGTCCAGTTACATTCTTGCTGCGCGCAGACTTAACGACAATTTGTACCTGGCGCCCCAGTCGCGTAAGACATTCAAGCATCTTCGCTTCGCTGACACCTCTGAACTTGCCACGCAGCATATTGGATACTTTGGGCTGCGGCATACCGAGCACCTCAGCAGCTTCCGTCTGCGTCAACCCGCGGCGTTTGATTATTTCGCCGATTTTCGATGCGAGCCGTGCCTTGACAAGCATTTCATCGGCATCTCGCATGCCTAAATCAGCGTAGACGTTGCCGCTACCTTTTTCAAAATTTTTCATTAACCTGTTCCTTTCGTTTGCGCCTCAACCATCTTGAGGCGGTCTTTGATCACATGATCACATCCATATCCGGCTTGGGAGTAGCAATTCCTCGCACCGATTTTTTCTGAAAGCAGTGCAACACATAAACTACGCCCGCGAGCTTCACAGTATATATCGCTCGATATGTGTTCCCGTGCCAGTCCTCGACAACTTCCAAAACACCAGCCGATCCAAACCCTTTGAGCGGCTTTGCGTGTTCGTGCTTCTTGCCATCCTGCGCCAAATAAAGCGCGTAGCCGAATGTATCCTGCACGTCGTCCGGCATTGCCATGAGGTCTTTCTTGCTGGACGCCACCCATCGCAGTGGCTTTAAATTTTCAGTTATTCCTAATTATATCTACATGGGTATATGACGCAAGCATTTGTGTTATGCGCTAAAGGGCGCAACGACGCATCGCGTACGACGGGCTTCGCCCGCTCTATCTGCCCGCCTCCATCCAGCGGTACAACGCCACGAGAGTTTTTGCATCGCGTACGTCACCTTGCGTCAGATGGGCGCGCAGTTCTTGTGGAGTCCACCAATGCACCTGGATGACTTCGTCATGTTCACGCCGCACGGGTGCCATAGTAAGTTCACGCGCGAGGAACAGATGAATCACCTCGTCGCAAAATCCCGGCGTGCTCACCATCGTGCCGAGGCTTGACCATTGTTGCGCACGCACGCCCGCCTCCTCTTCCAGCTCACGCTGTGCGGTGGTCAACGGCGGCTCGCCCGGGTCCAACTTCCCGGCCGGTAGTTCCCACAACCAACCGCCCACCGCGTGGCGATATTGGTGCAGCAAGCACACCCGCTGCTGCGCATCCAACGCCAACACCGCAGCGCCTCCAGGATGGCGGACGATTTCCAGCTCGATATTCTGGCCGTTGGGCAACAGCACGGTCTCCATACCGAGATCCACCACCTTGCCCCGATAAATTGAATGTCGCGTCATGCTGCCTTCACCGAAAATTTAAATTGCAGGATCGGGTAGGAGGTGAGGTCACCCTCACCGTCCTCCCACACCACCGGACGTGCGGTTCCGCATCCGGCGGTTCATTGAACACACTGGAATCGTCGCAGCGTATCGAGCAGCGACACCAAGCCTGAACGATCAAAGAAGGA
>JANMQQ010000171.1:0-21486 GCA_031370545.1 Gammaproteobacteria bacterium | reverse complement strand
CGTCACTCCCGGTTCATCAAACCCGAAAGGATCGCAAATGATCATTCTGAAATTCAAATCGTGGACACCCATGAATCGTTTAAAACCCTTACCTACACTGACTTTGTTGCACGCCCGCTACACATAGACCGGACACTAGTGAGCGTGCATAACTAAACAGAACTCCGACCGGCCAAGACTTTTGTGAAATCAGCGTGCCCACACCCACAATGCCGGTTTCGCTACTTGCGTACTGACCGCTAGTGTTGGCTAAACTAGTGCCGAAAAATATCCGCGTATCGCGCGCCACAAACGCCGCTTCGTCAAAAGGATAATCTCCATTACTTACAGGCTGGAGGTGATACGAGTAATGGCTCAACGCGGAATCGTGTGGGTAGTTTTCTGTATTGTTGATGAGTTTCGAAGCATTGGCATAGAGTAATTCATCGATTTTCACTCCTCAATGAAAGGGACCGTCGATGAGGCGTGCGCGAACCGGGTGTGAACTGTATTCGTTTCCCGGGTTTCGAGCGGCGGCGAATCTCAAAGGCGTGTTCGGTGATCGTGATTTACGCGTGGTGCAACTGCGGCGCAAAAAAACACCGGCACCTGTTCGAGCTGCGGCCGCAAGCGCTGCTCGATCTACGACCGGCGTGTGTCACGGACACGCGATCTTTCGGCAGGCGGATTTCGCATCGAGCTTGAATTCGAACGGCGGCGCGTAAGCTGTCCGGATTGCGGAGTGCGCATGGAACATCTGGACTGGCTGGCGCGCAATCCACGGTACACGGCGCGCTATGCGCTGCATGTGGGGGCGCTGTGCCGCAAGATGACCGTCCGATTGCGTCGCCATTTTTCGCGAAACCCGACGGGACATCCAAGTCCCCCCTCGGGAGCGAAAAATTGGCGACGGGTATGCCTGCGGCGGCCCGAGCCGTCCTGCGTCCGTCACGACACGCCACACCGCGGCGCGCCATGACTGCCACAAATGACACTACGCCGTGTCGTAGGCCTTGTGTTTTGTCTACACCCGCACTCACGTGCGGACTCCGACAAAACCCCCGGCTCCTACGGCTACTCGGGGATCGTCGCACTCGCTTCGCTCCATGTGCTCCTTCAAGGACGTGGCCCGATCCGAACGACTGCACCACACCACGGTGAAAGACCTGGACAAACTGTACATGGCCGAGCAACTGCGCCGTCACCCGATGCCGGCCACGTCGGCCATCGGCGTGGATGAGATCGCCATCCGCAAGGGGCACGATTACCGCGTGGTGGTCGGTGACCTTGAGAGCCAACGTCCCCTCTGGTTCGGCGGCACGGGACGTAAACAAGAAGACCTGGCGCAGTTCTTCATCGCCTATGGCCGCAGGCGCTGCGCAGGCCTCCGGGTGGCGGTGATGGACATGTGGCGGCCGTTTCGCCAAGCCACGCACGCGCATGCACCGCACGCCGAAATCGTGTTTGATAAATTCCACATCCTGCGTCATCTGAACGATGCGCTCGATGAGGTGCGCCGCTGCGAGTACGCGCGGGTGCAGGGCAAGCCGCGCCGCTTCATCAAGGGGAATCGTTATACCTTGCCGTCGCATCGCGAGAATCTGGACCTTGATGGCCGCAACGCGCTTAAGACTTTGCTTGCCGCTAACAAGCGGCTCAACACGGCTTACCTGCTCAAGGAATCGTTTGGGCAACTGTGGGACTACCACAGCGAAGTGTGGGCCAGGAAGTTCTTCGACCACTGGCGCGCCAGCCTCAAGTGGCAACGGCTGAAACCTTTTGAGAAATTCGCGCAGATGATTGAACGTCATTGGGACGGCATCGTGTCTTATTGCAAGCCCGAAAACAAAGTCTCGCTCGGCTGTGTCGAGGGATTGAACAACACCATTCGTGTCATCCAGCGCACCGCCTATGGCTTTCGCGATGAACAATATCTCGCTATGAAAATCATTACTCACTTTCTGCCAGAACTCCCAAAACATGCAAAAATCACCCACACGATTCCGCGTTGAGCCAGAAAACTAATGCGGTCCGCACACCCATAAAATATGTCAAGCTCGTAGCATATGGCTAACCATGCAGCGTTATAACCCGGGTCTCATCCCGCTCCCGATTTAAGACGCGGCGTTCTCGTCTCCCGCCGGCCTCTCGCGTTTTTTCTGTTCCCGCCGCGCTTGCTCCACCAACTCGGTGGATGCCTTCCACGTGTGCGAGCAAAATACGCGCAATGACGCGAGCAATTCCGGTTGCGGCAGCAACGGTGAATGATGGTTACCTAGCCAGTGGCAAGCTCGTAGGCAGCAAGCAGGCCGATGTATTCGCGCCGCTTTTCTTTGGGAATCGTGATCGGTGGAGACCCGCTGCGCAGCACCGGCAAATTTGCCAACAAGCGCGCCATCCGGCCGTTGCCGTCGAAGAACGGATGAATGCGCACGAAGCTGACGTGGAGCTCGACATAAGCGGCCAATGCGGACTCGGTATCAGTTGCGGCACGCAACTGAGCGTTCAACAATTTCAACCACGTTTGCATTAACTCCGGCACAGCGCGCGGTGCCGCGTAGTCGATGAAGACTTGGGCGCCGTGCGCATCGACCGCATGCGTCCCGTTGGATTCCTGCTTCCAACGACCGATGGGTTGCAAGATGTCGGTCACGAGTTCGGTTTGAACGGCGGTGTGGAGGGCAAACAAATCCTGCTCAGTAATCGGGGTATCACGGCGAATCAGGCTGTAAATAATTTCAATTGCGCGTGCGTGCCCGATAACTTCGTGATGATCCTTGAGCGATTTACCGGAAACTGTCAGACCCTCGTCGATTACGAAGGCCGTTTCGCCGAGCGTGAGCGTGTTGCCTTCAAGCGCGGTCGAGGTATGCGTCCACAGATTGCGCAGTTGCGCGATCAGCGCCGCTCTAATGTCTTGATCGAGTCCGTCTAGAAAATTGGGCATGAGCGGATAATAAAATAAATCGGCGCTCGATTCGCGCTATGACTGACCGCATACTTCGCTTAATCGAATTTATTTTGCGAGGCGCGGCACGAAGATGATCGTGATCTACGACAGAAAAGGCTTCAACCCGCTACTCACCCTGCATGCGGAAACACTGCGTGATGCTGATCTGTCAGGCGCTAATCTGTTTGAAGCGAATTTGATTCAATGTGATTTACGCGGCGCCAATTTGCGTGGCGCCAACCTCAGCCACGCTGATTTGCGGTTGGCGGATTTAAGCGGGGCTGACCTGCGCGATGCCGATCTTACCGGCACGGATTTCACGGGCGCGGTGCTGGAAAATACCCGGTTTTCGAAAACGATTATTCCGATTCTGCCGCGCTAATCTGCGATGCGTACCAACTCGGTAAACTTGTTGCGGGCATCGTAGCGCAACGCAAACACACCGTGCACGCCGTCGTGCAACACGTGCGGTCGCAGCACTGAAGCTGGAAAGCGCACCACGCGCCCGTCAACCTAGAAACGGCAGTTGAACGGCCTGCGGAGTGCGACACGTTGAGCACAGGGCAAGACGCAACGAGCGAGGAATAGCGAGCTATTCCGACGAGGTGCAACGCAGCCATGTGCACAACGGGGCGTGCTGCTCAGGTCGTAGCGGGCCTCACCCTCAGAGTGAACTATGTATGGGACAAAAATATCAATACCTGTACACCATCTACTTGTGCCTTGTAGCGGTCAACTGCCGTTTCTAGGTTCAGATGCTTTGGCAACAACTTCGCGGGCCGCACCCGCGTAAAAGGCCAAAAATTCGGCGGCGGTTAAACTTAAACGAAAGCGGATTTCTTGCATGAGCGGTTCACTGTGCGCCAGACTTCATTCACTATAACGACCTGCCCCGAACCCGGCTGAATCCACATGGCACGCACACCGCGCTTTCGTATCCGCAACGACGGCTGGATTGTTCCCGCCCGCCACGCGCCGTCGCCTAATTTCAACACCCGACCCGTCGGCACGCACATCAGCTTGCTGGTGATTCATTCCATCAGCTTGCCGCCCGGTGAATTCGGCGGGCCGTGGATCGACGCGCTGTTTCACAACACGCTTGATCACACCGCACACCCATACTTCCAAACCATCGCTGATATGAAAGTATCGTCACATCTATTGATTCGCCGCGACGGCAGCGTGGTGCAATATGTGCCGTTTACGCAGCGCGCCTGGCATGCGGGCGTGTCACAGTTCCAGGGCGTGACAGAATGTAACAACTACTCGATTGGCATTGAACTCGAAGGGTGTGACGAACAGGGTTACCAGGCCGTCCAATACCGCGTGCTGACCGCGATCACCAAACAGCTACAAAAAACCTACCCGGCAATCACGGCCGAACGTATTGCCGGTCACTGCGACATCGCCCCACAACGCAAGACCGACCCCGGGCCACATTTCGATTGGGAGCGTTATCGCAGACTGATTCGGCCAAAGCGGGATAAAAAGCACCGGTCTTGATATTAACGTTTGGGGGACTTCATGGATGACGAATCACACAACTTTTTATTGCGCCTGCACGGACGCTGCTACCGTATTTTTCCACCGCAAACGACCGCTGCCTGTTTTCAACGCGCACACTTTGCGACCCTCGAAGAGTATCAAAACTTTCTTCAACCGCTGGCACATGACCTGTATTACCGGCATATCTTGCACCTGGAAGTGGGACGTTTAACGCAGCGCTGGCTGGGCGAACCGGTGCCACGCGCAGCGCAGGTATTGCACGCAGGACTTCTGGAATTGCATGAGGTGATCCCCAGCGCCGCACCGCGCGGCGAGCCCACGGACGCACCCAAGAAAAAGTCAAGCCTGGCGGCGTTGTCTACGGCATTGGATGTCGCTCCGGTCACTGGTCCTGTAAAAAGCGCGTTGCAGGTGCTATTGGGATTCGATCCACTCACGGACGAATCGGTGCATCGCGGCGTGGAACTGGTTGGTATCGTGGCGGGGTTGATTCCCGGTGGGAAGGCGATTCTTAGGGTGGGGAAACTGGGTGCAAGCAGTGCTACGAAATGGACATTGGGCGCATTTAAGTCGGAAGCAAAATGGTCTCGCCAGCTTGAGAAACGGGGTTGGACCAAAGATCAAATTACGGAAGCAACCAGTAAGGGCGAGCGTTTTCCAGCTGAAAATCTAGTTAACAAGGGCAATCCTGCGACTCGTTATGTCCATCCAGAAACAGGACAATCCGTGGTGGTTGACGATGTAACGAAGGAAGTTATCCATGTTGGTGGGCCGGGTTTTAAATACTGAGGTTAATATGAACGAAATTGTCTATATCCGCCTCCTGAATGAAGGGGTACTTGTCTATCGGCCAGTTCCAGCCATGCGGGTTACATCCGATGTCTATGTTGTCGGCGGTGCGGATATCTATGATCCAGAAGATGAAACATGGGAGTTTCCGCCAGGCGCGCATGTTGTGGTCCAAAAAAGAGCCATCGAAAGTGGCGGTGAAGCTGTCCTAATCGCAACCGGCAATGCTTAATCAGCAAACACACGATCCAATGACCGACGACCAACTCCGCTATCACACGCAAGCAAAACTCACGCGCGCGCGGATGGTTGGCGTGCGCTGGCCGACACCGCGTGAAATTGCTGATTGGGCGCGGGAAGCACAGCATGACATTTTGCTCATCCAGAATGTGGGGAATCAGAATGCCTTCACTTTGTGCTATGACCGCCACATGGAACTGGGTCGCGCCCTTTATCTCAAAGGTGACCCGGTAAAGGAAGTTCGTAACGAATTTATCCAAGCGGCAAGCCAGATCGAAGCGATGTTTCGCGAGATATCCGCTGCGCCGAACCAGCCTGTCTCGACATTAAATCAGCTCGCGGCGGAAGTGCATGCGCTGGAAGGCTTGGTGGCGACCTTGATGGCGAACGATCTCGATGCGGCGCGGCGACTTTCAACCACGATTCAAGGCGCACCTGAACATAGCGAAGCCGGTGACCCGCCATTGGACGAGCGGGGTAATTTTATGCGGACGCTGATGCACTACCTCGACGGACGAACGCTCGATACGCAGGAAAGCTTGCGGCTGAGCTCGCGCGCCTACCGCAATCGTCGCTTGAGTGGAATGGATGCGCGCACCTACTACTTCACCTTGCACACGAGTTTGCACGGGATCGTTGAACGGAACGCGAATTTATTCAATACCGGACTCGCGGCGCACCTGGAATTTTACGAATGGATGCTGCGTAACAACGGCAGCGAGATTGATCAACCGGTGAACTTTATTTGTGATACAGCATTGGCCCTGGCGAATCTCGGTCTTGCTGCCCGGCTTAAAGTCTGGACCCGACACATGCTGCTGCCAACAGCCCTGCTGGGACCATCGCGTTCCACCCGCCATTAACCTGCGTGGCACATCGCGCGCTGGTCAGATCGACTGCTTCAGGTGGTTAAGCACTTTCTTTTCAGCCGCCGCCGCGTTGTCGAAGCGCACTTCAAAAATGAATCCGGCGCCCATGCGCAAGTCGATGGTGTTGTGCTCGTCTTTCCATTCCACATGCTGCACCGGCAAACCCATGACCTGATCTGCATAGCTGCGCGCAGGCTCACCGTGTTTCTTTTTCAGGTCGGCCATCAGCGCACTGTAAAACTCGGGCTGGGTGAGGTTGCGGTTATAGACGGTGAAAATCTTGTAGAGCTTGCCGCGAAAAAAATAGAACTCGCGATGGCGCTTGCCGTCGCTGGCCTGCGCGTAGACTTCGGGATTCGCCTCGGTATGCTCAGAATAGCCGTAGCCATGCCCAAGCTCGACTTTTTGCGCCGGGGCCTGTTTAAGCAGTTCGTCGACACTCATACCCCAGCGAAATGCGTCGATGCCGTTCGGCAATGTGGCTGAAGTCAGCAATAACGCAGCCACTGCAAAAAATTTAAGCGCCATAATGTCCTCGTCAGTTCATTCCGTCTGTCATCATAAGTCGCCTGCCGCGCTCAAACCACCGCGACTTCAACAATGTTTTTTTCGACGCGCGACGCTAGAATGTCCGTCTACGAATTTTCAGGAGAATTTCCATGGCACAAACCCCTTCAACCATGCTGGACCTGGGCACTATCGCTCCGGCTTTTCGTCTGCCCGACGTCAACGGCAAACACGTCAGCCGCGATGATTTCAAATCCGCCCCGGCGCTGCTGGTCATGTTTGTGTGCAACCACTGCCCGTACGTAAAACACATTCAAGCCGGGCTGGTTAAGTTGGCGAACGACTATCAACCCAAAGGTGTGGCTGTGGTCGCGATCAGCAGCAACGACGCGGAGAACTATCCGGACGACAGCCCGGAAAAAATGCAGATTGAAGCACGCACTGCGGGTTACACCTTCCCCTATCTGTTCGACGCAACACAAACTGTTGCCAAAGCCTATCGCGCCGCGTGCACGCCGGATTTCTTTTTGTTCGACAAAAATTTCAAGCTTGTGTACCGCGGCCAGTTCGATAGCGCGCGGCCAAAAAATGCGGAGCCGGTGACCGGCAAAGACATGCGTGCGGCACTCGACGCCTTGCTCGCAGGGCGCATGCCGACCGTCGATCAGGTGCCCGGTGTTGGCTGCAACATCAAATGGAAACCGGGCAATGAGCCGGATTATTTTTCGGTGGTAAAAAAATAGCTTCTTCATCCTTTGCTAAGGTAGGGTGCGCCCTGCGCACCCTACCTAGATTCTTACATGCATTCACCTCACCGTTTCTGCATAGCGCCGATGATGGATTACAGCGATCGGCACTACCGCTATTTTTTGCGGTTGCTGTCGCGGCATGCGCGCCTGTATACCGAAATGGTCACGACCGGCGCCATCCTGCACGGCGACCGCGAGTATTTACTGGGATTCAGCCCGGCGGAACATCCTATCGCATTGCAATTGGGCGGTAGCGTGCCTGCCGATCTGGCGCAGGCGGCACGCATCGGCGCAGATTTTGGTTACGACGAAATCAATTTGAACGTGGGTTGCCCGAGTGATCGCGTGCAGACCGGTCGCTTCGGTGCATGTTTAATGGCGGAACCCCAGTTGGTCGCGGAAGGTGTCGCGGCGATGCGTGCGGCTGTCACGGTTCCAGTGACGGTGAAAACGCGTATCGGCATCGACGAACGCGACTCGTACGAAGAGCTGTGTCACTTTGTCAGCACGGTGGCGAGTGCAGGTTGTGACACTTTTGTAATCCACGCGCGCAAAGCCTGGTTGCAGGGTTTGAGCCCAAAGCAGAATCGTGAAATTCCGCCGCTGCGATACGATGTGGCCTACCAACTCAAGCGCGACTTTCCGCGTTTGAGCATAATCATCAACGGCGGAATTCTATCGCTGGAAAGTGCAACCCAGCATCTGCCGCAGGTCGACGGCGTAATGCTCGGCCGCGCGGCAATTCACGACACCTATGTCGCGGCGCACGCCGACCGGCTGCTGTTTGGCGACGAGCATCCGGTGCCGAGTCGAGCTGAGCTAGCGCTGAGCTACATTCCGTACATCGAACAACAACTGGCACTTGGATTCCGACTGTCCACCATGACCCGCCATCTGCTGAGCTTGTTTCACGGCCAACCCGGTGCCCGCGCGTGGCGACGCTATCTCAGTGAGAATGCGCCCCGACTGGGAGTCGGCAGCGAGGTGGTACGCGCGGCAGTTGCGATAATGGGCCTCGATATAGCCCAACCGTAGCGTGCGCGGTGCGCACGGGACTGATGAGAATATTGAAAACGTGCGCATGGCGCACGCTACGACATCAGCAGAACGGGTCACGAGCCAGGTTGTGACTATATCCATTCGTAGCGTGCGCTGTGCGCACGAAACTGATTTGGAACGCCGTACTACGTGCGCCTAGCGCACACCACGGGGATTATCTGGCGTTATGTTCGCCTAATAGTGCTGTCAGCGCAGCGTTGATGTCTTGCAGTCGGTGGAGGCTACCGCCGCGGTCCGGGTGATGCTGCATCGCCAACCGCCGCCAGGTTTGTTTGATGGTCAGATCGTCGACCGGATCATTCAAACCCAAGACGTTGAGCGCTTGCGCACGCTGGTCACGCGAGCCGAAGCGCCGCCAGAATTTCTCCAACAGTTCATTCACATCATTTGCACTGGTGTCGTGCAGGTGGCTCTCGTCTAAATAGTAATCACGCAACGGATCGCGGCGACTGGGCAGGTCGGAATTCTGTGCGTAAAACGGGCTCAGCCGAACACATAGCGTATTAATGTCAAGTTGCGCACGCTGCTGGTCCCACAGACGATCACGCAAGCGATATAAGGCATGAAACAACGCAAAATGCGCCCGAAACAAGCCCAGCGCGGGGCGCCGTTCGGACTCCTGGTAATCGGGGAAATTTAATGCGGAAAGCTGATTAAACAGCTCGTACTCACTGATGCCGTTCGGGTGATGCTCAAGCAATTCCAGCAATGTGCGTTGAAATTGCTCGAGCGCGTCATCCGGGTCAGTCATGATTACTTTTTGATTTCGAGCAGCTCGACATCAAAAAGTAAGGTTTCGTTCGGACCAATCTGCCCACCCGCACCGCGCGGACCATAGGCCAGCTTGCCGGGGATCACCAGTTGATACTTGGCACCTGGATTCATCAATTGCAGCGCTTCCTGCCAGCCTTGAATGACCTGATTCACACGAAACGACGTCGGCTCGTTGCGTTTGTAGGAACTGTCAAACTCGGTACCGTTGATCAAGGTGCCCTTGTAATGCACCACCACGGTGTCGGTGGCCTTGGCCTTGTCACCGCTACCGGCCTTGATCACTTTATATTGCAAGCCGCTGGCGGTTTCCTGCACGCCTTCTTTCTTCTTGTTTGCCGCTAAAAATTCCGCTCCGGCTTTGTCGTTCTTGTCGGCGGCGCTGGCTTGTTTCTGCTCTTGCTTCTGCTTGAATATTTCCATGGTTTTCTGCATGTCCTCTTGGCTAAGTTGAAGTTTCTTGTCGCCGATCACGTCTTTGATCGCACGCGTTACCAGATCGACGTCGACATCTTTGGCGTCACGCTTCAGCGTTTGACCGATCTGCACACCGACCGTATAGCTGAACTTCTGCGTATCGGTCGTCAACGGCGCGTCGACTGCGTGCGCGTTGAGCGCAATGCCGGCGAATGCCGCCACTAAAAATTTACTGTTCATTGCCTGCCTCGCTAAGTGATGTTTACAAACGCTATGCGCGGAAAAGAACCCATTCCATTAGGATGTGCGGACTGCCACGCGCCCGGTACAAAAATCGCCGTTATCTTCCCACATTTTGCGCCGCCCTTGTATACACACGACTTGAAATGCAAGGTCGAACATCACGATTGGCATCCATGTGATGGTTTAGAATGTCGCACCTTGGTTCGTAATGTGTGACCTCTTACCCAAATGATGTACTTCGCTTAATCCATGCTCCCGGCGCCCGTGCACCCGGTGATGACTAGCGCCATGAGATGGTTTATGCGCGGGCTGTTCTGTTGCGCGCTGGCTGGATCAATTGCGGTGCATGCCGCAGATAATGAAAGCACCGCACGCCCAGTCAGCAGTGGGCGTTTGTCGGCGCCGCAAAATCTGATCTTGCAAGGGATACAAATCACCGACAACAGTGACAACTTCGTCATCGAAATTGAGCTGGGACAATCGCTGCACTACATGCGCCATTTTCCGTTTGCCAGCGGCAGCAGCCTGCAAATTCAACTACAGCCGCCCACCGGCAGCGCACGGCCGAGCGAAGCATCGCAACGCCCAACTGCGCAGCGACCTGCCGAGCTGGCCGCAATCGCATCGGCACGGCGTGAGCGGCTTGACCCCCCGCGCAATCAAGCCCTGCCGCTCACCGACATCATTTACGAAGGCGACGCGGCCGGCGGGCCGTACCTGACGCTGCGCTTTAAAAATAATGTCGAGTTCAGCGTCGTGGAAGGCGAGCACGGTCGCAGCATGATCATCACCATCACAAAAAAGGAACTCGGCAAGTTGCGTTCAAAACTGGACCGACGCGCAGCCGTTGCCAATCCGTCCCAATCAACATCTGATCTGCCGCTACCGCCCAGCGACAAGCTCGACAATTTAATCGACGCCGCATTAGGCGCAATGGAAAACCGTGACTACAACCGGGCGATTTTTTTCCTTACGCAATTGTTGCAGTTTCCCACCCACAAACATTCGCAAGTCGCAAAGGAACTGGTGGGCTTGGCGCGCGAGCGGCGTGGCGACCTGGACCGCGCCGCGCTGGAATATCAGGAATATCTGCGCTTGTATCCCGACGGTGAAGACGCTGAGCGGGTGAAGCAACGTCTGGCGGCAGTCGAACTCAACCAGAAAACCCCGAGTGTGCCGGTGGCTGCCGTGATCGGCGAACCCAACGCCGAGCCGAAGCCTCCTCCGGCGCATATCGACACGTACGGCTTTTTATCGCAACGCTATTCACGCTCGCGCACCGAACATCGCACTCCAACTCCGCTGGAGAATCTGGCCACGTTGACCTCATACTTAAATGTCACGTCCAGCTACAACGACAATGTTTACGACGGGCGTGCGTTTTTTAATCTGAATGACTCGCGAACATTTCAGGGTGTGGGCTTGAATAAACCCAGTGTGCAAACCTTGTATTTGGATCTTACCGATAAAGACAACAAGCGGAACTATTTACTCGGACGTCAGGCCAGCAACACGGCGGGAATTTTTGGCCGTTATGATGGCGCCGCTGCAAGCCTGGAAGTCGCTTCAAAAACCCAGCTCAGCCTCACGCTGGGTGCGCCGCTGGATTTCGCGTATCCGCATTACCGTACCAACCGCTATTTTTACCGCACCCTGGTGAATGTCGGCGCACCCAGCGACGCGTGGTCCGCTGATGCCTATTATCTCGATCAGCAAACCGACCGCATGACCGACCGCCGTGCCGTGGGTGGCGACCTGCGCTGGTCAGGTAGCGACTCGTCGCTGTTCAGCTCGATTGACTACGACGTGTACTTTCACAAGTTAAATGTATTCACGCTCTATGGTGACTGGCGGCGCAATGATCCCACGCACTACAGCATCAATTACAGTTTGAAACAGTATCCGTTGCTGGCGAGTAGCAATGCATTGAAAGAGGAAGACGGTGGTATTGATGGCTTCGACTCATTTCCTACATTTCTTTCGTTGCCCAGAGTAACCGAAAAGTTAGTCCGGGATAAAGCACTCGGTGTCTCCTCGTTTACTCGCTCGCTGACGTTAAGCGCGATTCACACTATGGACGCCAATAATTCGATCAGTGCAGACATCAGCGTTTATAGCACCGATGCAAACCCCCCAGTGCTATTGGTAGGTCCGAAACGGTTTAAAGCATTCCCAACCTGTGAAAGTGGTGCCTACTGCACCATTGGACAGCCCAAATTCGGCCCAGAATATTCCTACTCACTCAGCTGGATGACCAACAACTACTTCACCGAACGCGATTCGCACAGCTGGGGCGCCAGCTACACCCACGGCGGCGATACCACCACCCAGTCACTATGGATACGCAGCCGCCTTCCGTACGGCGAGAAATGGTTCATCAGCCCACGCGCGCAGCTTGATCGGGCGCATAATGTCATGACCAACGCCCGCTCGCTGCGTCCGACGTTTGGCGCAAAAGTCGATTACTTGTGGAACAAGGCGATGAGCCTGGATGCCGATATTAAGTACGAATACTCCAACAGCACCAAAAACAACGAAGACTTTTCGCGCGCCACGTTTAACGTTGGATACAGCGTTAATTTCTAACGATCATCAGCGAACCAATCAACGATCTGTGGTCTAACCGCCGCACTCGTCATGTGCGACACGCAAACTTTTGCCCACTAAACTCTGGAGACCTTATGTCTGAAGATGGCTTTCACGTCCACGGCGCGCACGAACATGAAGTCGAACATCAAGCCCATCACGGCCCCGGGCTCGCACAATACGTGGCGATTTTCACTGCTATATTGTCAACCATCGGCGCCATCGTGTCCTACCAGGGCGGCAACACGCAAAACGAGGCTTTGCTGTACAAAAACGAAGCGGTGTTAAAAAAAGCCCAAGCCTCCGATGAGTGGAATTTCTATCAATCCAAGAGCACCAAAGCACATTTGATGGAGTTGGGTATGGAAATCGCAACTGCGGAAAAAAGGGAATTTTACAAACAACAAATTGCAAAATATGACGCTGATAAAAAGGACATCAAAGTAAAAGCCGAAGCGCTGGAAGCCGAGTCGCGCGCTGCCAACGACAAAAGTGAACAGTTCATGCACCCGCACCATCAGCTCGCCCAGGCCATGACCTTGTTGCAGATTTCAATCGCCCTCGCGTCAATTACCGCGCTCACCCGCAAGCGCTGGCTATTCTCGCTGGCCGGTGTCGCGGCAACGGGCGGTATATTGATGTGGATACTTGCGTTGCTGGCGTGATTTCGCGCTGAAAATTCCCGCACACCTGCCGATAACCGCATAGTCCCGCATGGTTGTGGTCATCCAGCATGGATGATCAAGAATTCAGGCTTCAGCCCGGCGACGCGTTCGCGATAGAATCCCTCACTGGCTTGTGTGAGCGTCAGCATCTTCAAGAGAGCCGCCATGACCAAGCAACACTGCGTGCACTTTCAGTATCTGCCGAAGGCTTTACGAACCCTGTACACGGCAACCTTGTTGGTACTTGGCACCGGCTACCTGTTCGCCATGATTTACATTTTCGAGTCGCATGCCGGGCGCGATGGCAACCCGATGCTGTCGGTCAATGATCTGGTCATCGCCTACAGCGGCAGCAAGTCTGACACCCGGCTCGAATCAGCGCTGAAAGGTCCGATGAAAAACATGCTGCCGCCCGACGAGCAGCACGAAATCATCGCGTGGGTGCGGCGTGGCGCAAGCAAAGACGACTTCGATGCGACTGCGGGGAAAATCATTGCCGCACGCTGTGAGACCTGCCACGGCGGCAGCAATCCGCATATTCCAAACCTGAAAGGATTTGAAAACATGAGCAAGGTAGCGCAGCTTGACCACGGCATGGACATCTTCACGCTAGTGCGCGTTTCGCATATTCATTTGTTCGGCATCACCTTCATATTTTTTATTGTGGGTTCGATTTTTTGCCATGCCTACGTCAAACCGCTGTGGCTTAAATGCATCGTTATTCTGGTGCCGTTCCTGGCCATCCTGTTCGATATTGGCTCGTGGTACTTGACGAAACTATTCCCGGGATTCGCCTGGGTGGTGATGATCAGCGGCGTATTCATGGGGCTGGCGTTTGCCACGCAATGGATCATTTCAATCTGGCAAATGTGGTTTTATAAAATGCCTGACGGATTAGTCAAGAACGACGGCATCGTGTCTTAGCGGCCGGACTACTTCATCCCCAACACATCCTGCACCACGCGCTGCACGGTTTTAAAAGCCTGCGGCGCTTCAATCTCCATCACTTGCTCCAACACCCAACGATCATCGCTCGCCGTCATGATGTCGGAAATTTTTTCGCCGAGCAGCCGGGTGAATTCATAACTGGGCCCGGTGTCGTTGGCGAATGCACATTCCGCATATTGATCGAAGCGCACATTGATAGTGTCAATAAACGGCCCTCGATAGTCTCCCGCGCCGAACAACTGCTCCTGATTTTCGGCCATGGTTTGCGCCAGATGTTGCACCAGCGCATTCATGAACTGCGCGCGCTCAACATCATCCACTCGCGTGTACAGCAGACGGTCGACGCTGTGTGACAGGTAGGCGATGAATTCGGTAATGAAGCCGGTCACCTGCTTATCTTGCGCAAACCGGAAGCCTTCTTTTTCCATGCGGCGAAACGGCTCCTGCGCCACTTTCCATAAATTAAACGCGACCACGCTGGCCAGTTCGAGCAGCGTTTTGGGTGCTGCGGTTTGGGCGCCTTTGCGCTTGGTCCGATGCCATTTGGTTTTGATGCGAATTGCCATGTGTCAGGTCCGTAACGTTATTGAGTGCAACCCCAAGTTTCCTGCTCTTGGTCCCCACCGCTATCTGCGGCTAGACTGCAAAGCATGTTTAACTTTGGCCAACTTACGCATAGTGTGCAGCAAAATTGCGATATTTCAGACGCGCAATTTGCAGGGCATTACAGCCTGTGCACCTTCCTGCTCAAGATGCGCGAATATTATCGCTGGGAATGCGAGCGCCCGCTCACCGCATCGTTGTCAAAAAGCGACGTCGGTACCTGGCTCGCGCAGCGTGAACAAATGTGGGACGAAATCAGCGAGCGGACCTTACACCCGTTACCGGTTGGCGAGCACAATTTTGATCCGTTTGATTCTGTCGGACTCAATGCCCTGCTCACTCCACTGGGCGCGATATACAGCGGCGGTTATGGCCTGTTTCACAAACCACAGTTTTTTCTCGGCACCTTGATCCGCACCGAAACCCACGCGGACGTGACATTTTATGTTTCCGGCTGCGAATACGCGCGCGAACTCAGCGCCTCACCGGCCATGGCCTTGGGCGAAACCGTGTTTATCCGCCAGGAATGCCTGCGTCGGCTGCTGTGGGAAAAGATCGAAGAGTGGCGCTGGAAGCAAAACGCCAATGCGCCGCTCGCACGTGCCATGACATGTTATCCCGCTACCACCGATCTGGAACGCACGCTGGAACATATGACCGGCAATGAAACCCACACGCTGATTTTGCACGAGCTGGGTGAAGTCAAGATCGGTCGCCTGCTCGGCCCGCGCTGGGAAGCTATGCTTACGGCATTGCACAGCGCCAAGGCGGAATTTCTGGCCCGCGCCGTACGCGATCATTGCGCCGATTGCCTGGTCACGCTGCCGACGCTGCTTGCGCAAGACAACCGTGCTGCACTGCATTTTTATTTCGCTAATTTTACCGGGCTGCGTCGCGAAATTTTTCCAGAAGCGCAGGCGGCCTATCAACGTTGGTGCAATGGAGCTCAAAATGTCGAGCTGCGCAATTTGTGCGAGCAGGGCGTGCAACGCTGGAACGCCATCGCAAACGCGTTGCTGGATGAATTCACTCACGCGCCCGACACCATCGACGCACACATCGAATCCCGATTTGACAACACCGTACCCGACGCCGTGTCGTGTGCGCGTTAAACCAACATTTAACTTAAGCGAGGCGTTATGTCCGACCAAGATCAAGACCTGGATTTAATCAGCGGCATTGCAGCATTTGAAAGCAAGGATTTCACCCAGGCACTGCGCCTGCTCACCCCGCGCGCTGAAACCGGCAACGCAGAAGCGCAATACCGCGTAGGCATTATCTTTCAAAACGGTTTGGGACGTGTCAAGAACGAACCCGCCGCATTCAAATGGATGCGCGCTTCCGCCGAACAAGGTTATCCCCTGGCGCAACATGGCTTGGGCATCATGTATCTCTACGGCGAGTGCGTGGCAAAAAACGAAGCGGAAGCCGCGCAATGGTTCTTGCGCGCGGCAGAACAAAATCTACCCGGCGCGCAAATGGTGTTAGGCATGTTGTACGACAACGGTCAGGGCGTTGCGAAAAATCCTGAGGAAGCCAAGCGCTGGTATACGCGAGCGGAACAGAGCGGTAAATAAAAAAGGCCGGGCAGTACTGCCCGGCCTTCACTGAATAAATTCAAAATCTTTTCGGATTACTTGCCAACCCAGGGAGTGTAGCCGTCGGTCTTCTGGCTGGTGCCGTCGCTGTAACCGGCGTCATACGCTTCGTTTGCGCGTTGCTCTTCGACTTTCGGATTATGCAAAAAGCCTGAGGCCCAACCGACAAGGTAGTCGCGCGCAACCTTGGCTTTTTCCATTTTGTCGATGGTCGTGTAGTACACGTTATTCATGAGTCGGACTCCTGTTGAGTGAATTCAGGTTAATTCGGATGCAGTGATATTAGCTCACCGCCTTGCGTTTGTAATCGCTTCACGGCTATCACCAACGAGATAGAACGCTATTACCAATGGCGCAGTGCGAGCACATTATAATCGGCACTTAACGGAGAAAATTTATGAGCTCAACGCCACCACCGATCAATACGCTAGTGCCGCCCTACACTTTGCGCGAAGTGAAACCGCAAAGCTTCATTTACGAAATCGAACACGCACTCACACCCGACATCTGCCAGGAAATCGTTCGGCGTTTTGAAGCCGATCCCGCCCAACAATACGCCGGTCGGATCGGCCAGGTAGCGCAGCATGACGTTTCAATCAAACGCTCCACCGACCTTGCGATCAGCGGCAATCCGCAATGGGGCGATGTTGACCAGATCCTGATGCGCTCGACCGGTTTGGCGGTGCGCACCGTGCGCGACAATTTTCCGTACTTCAACGGCCGCTTCAAAGACATGGGTTACAACGTGCAACGCACCGATCCGGGTGAGTATTATCATTGGCATGTTGACGGTGGCAGCCACGAATTCAGCCAGCGGCAATTAGTCGTCATCTGGTACCTCAACGACGTCGCCGGGCCTGGCGGTGAAACCGAATTTTTATTTCAAGACGTGAAAATCCAACCGCAAGAAGGCAAAATGCTGCTGTTCCCACCGTTCTGGACGCACGAGCATCGCGGCGCGATGTTATTGGCGGGCGTGAAATATATTGCAACCACCTGGGTAGTGTTTGCTTAAACCTAGAAACGGCAGTTGAACGGCCTGAGCAGTGCGACACGTTGAGTACAGGGCAAGGCGCGACGAGCGAGGAATAGCGAGCTATTCCGACGAGTTGCAACGCAGCCATGTGCACAACGGGGCGTGCTGCGCAGGGCGTAGCGGGCTTCACCTTCTGGTAACGCATGCAATGGCCAAAAATTTCAAGACCTGTACACATTTGCTTGTGCCTTGTAGCGGTCAACTGCCGTTTTTAGGTTAAAGGAATACCGATGAATTACGTATTGATCATTCACGAGGTGAACGACTATGCCGCGTGGAAAAAAGTTTTTGATAATGCCGCGGCAATCCGGAAACACGCGGGCGAACAAAGTTATCAAGTTTTGAACTACCAACATGACAAAAATAAAATCGTGCATTTCTCGCGCTGGACATCGCTAACGGCAGCGAGAGAATTTTTTGAGTCACCCGCCTTGATCGAGATACGCCAGCAAGCGGGTGTGAAGTCACCCGAGTTTATTTATCTGCATCAATTGGAGGAGGGTGTTCTCTAGGAGTTCGTGCTGAGTACGCGCAACCACCCCGTCCGCTACGCGTCCACCCCTCCTCGAAAATGAGGAGGGGAGATTCTATGGTCATGCTACATTTCCGCTGCAAGATTACCTGCAATTTCTTGCAATACCTCTGCCGTCAGCGACATGTCGTCCTCCGCTTTGAGCGCACCGTGGATCGCCTTGAGCGCGCCGCAATAATCCTCTTCATCAAGGTCCTTCACCCGCAGTTCACGCGAACGTGCACAGGCGGTTTTGGCATTGGTGTTGTTCGGTTCGGCGGCAGCCAGAATGGGCGCGTAGCGCCATAACATGCCCTGCTGCGCCTCGACCTCGACAATTTTCATGTGAATGGGAATGCGCACGGCGTTGTCGAGCCGATTAAATGACAACATCCAGCCGAACATGCCGGCAGCCGTGGCAGGCAGCAACAACACCCAGGTGGTTTTCAAAAATAATTCGTATTCGGTACGCCCGCTGACCCATGAAAAATAGGCAATCGCGAATACCGCGCCGTAAATTGCACACGCTACGGTGAGACCAACAAGCTTGGACTTGCCCTGCGCGGGATAGACTTTTTTCTTGTAGTCGAATTGTGCCAGATCATAAGTGCGCTCGAACTGTTGCAACAGTTCGCGGCGCGTGCGACGCTGGTCTTTTGCAGTCTTCGCCATCAGTTCACTTCTAGAACGATTTTGCCTTGCAGCCCGCCGAGCTCCATCAGTTGGTGCGCGCGCGCGGCGTCTTGCAACGGCAACACGTCCGACACCGACACGCGCAGTTGGCCGCTGTCGAACAACGCAGCGCCCTGTTCGAGAATCTGCGTCTGGCGCAGCCGCGCCGCATGCAGTTCCAAAAACATCGGCGTGAGCATCAACTCGAACGACACACGCAGGTTTTTGTCACGCGCGATTTTCCAGTCAACATTCGCATCCGGTTGCAACAAGGTGACCACGTCGCCGTACACGCGCGCCGCCGCAAAGCTGCGCGCGAAGGTCACGCCGCCCACGGTATCAAACACCGTGTTCATTCCGCCGCCGCGACTCCACGCCATGGCTGCGGCGGCAAAATCCTGCTGCTGATAAAAAATGACATGCTCCGCACCCAGGGACTGTGCGAAATCCGCCTTGGCCTGCGAACCCACCGTGGTGCAAACACGGGCACCGGCAATGCGCGCCAGTTGCACTGCGATGTGCCCCACACCGCCCGCACCGGCATGAATCAACACCTCGTCATCGGCACGCACCTGCGCGCGTTCATGCAAGGCTTCCCACGCGGTGAGCAACACCAGCGGCACCGCCGCTGCATGAATAAAATCCAGTGACGCCGGTTTGTGCGCCACATAATGCTCATCAATCACGCACGATTGCGCATAACTTCCGGGCGCGCCGCCGATGCCGCCGTTGCAGAAATACACCGCATCGCCCACTTTAAAACGTGTCACCTGCGCGCCAACTGCATCGACCACACCCGCGCCGTCGCAACCCAGAATGGTCGGCAACCGGTCCGGGTAATAGGTGCCGCGCTTGCGTAATTTTGTATCGACCGGATTGACGCCTGCCGCTTTGATTTGCACACGGATTTCATGCGGATGCTGAATGTCTTGCACCGGCACATCGAGCCACTGCAACACCTCGGGCGCGCCGACGGCCGTCATGACCGCGGCTTTCATCAGGAGACCAACTCAAGCGTGCCGACCGCTGCGCGGGCACGCTCGAAGCGCACTCGAATCGCATCGGCGCGGAGCGCCACGACCGGCCCGATGAAGCACCACTGGCGCAATAGCTGAGGCACCTGCGCAGCACCCTGCGTTTCGCCGGTTTTCATTCGCCGCGCCAACTGGTCAACTTGATACTGCATGCGTTGCCCACCGTACTCCGGCGGCGACTCGATGCCGGTGGCGATTTCCAGCCGCAGGCACAGCAGCTCTTTGCTGGCCAGGTTGTCCTGTGCGCGCTTTGCCAACTGAGCGGCCGCGCTGTCACGCTGCGGCCCCTGTAAGCCGTGCAACGTTTCAGCGGCCACTTGAAAGCGCGTGCTGAGCGGCTGCTCAACATCATCCGGCAGTGAGGCTAACGCCTGCCAGGCTTCCTGCGCAGCGAGCATTTGTGCAGCGGCGGCATCTGGCGTCAACGCACCCGACAACAATCCATCGGCAGCATTTTCAAGCTGGTCACACAATTCAACTTTGCGCTCGAACAGGCGCGCGCTTTGTTCGTGCTCGTGTCGCAATCCGGCTTTTTCCTGCTGTTCAAATTCACGGCAAGCGCGCTGAAAACGCTGTGCGACTTCACGCTCGGCATCTTTGGGCAATGCACCGACGCGTTCGAAATCGGCCTTCGCCTGCTGCACTTTGCCGCGTGCCTCCCGTAATGCATCGCCCTGCAATCGCGCAAATTCTTGCACCTGCGCACACAACGCCTGCGCATGCACCAGATGTTCCTGGCGTTGTTGATCCTGCGCTGCGTGCACCGCTTCACGTTGCGCGAAAATCCGGTCGCTCGCGGCGCGAAAGCTGTTCCACAAGCTATTCGATTCCGCCGATTGCCCGATCTGTTTCCACTGGCTTTGCAACTGCTTGGATTGCGTAATCGCGTCTTTCAATGCCGGGCTGTCCGCGAGCAAGTCTTTGACCGAATCCGCAAGCTGTTCCATGCGGCGGATCAAGGTGTCCTTTTTTGACTTATTGAGTTTTCTCTCGGCGCCCAGGCGCGCCGCGAGATCATCCATCACCACCCGAAAGCGTTTGTTCAACGCATTGCTCTGCGCGCGATCCACTGGCCCGATGGCGTTCCATTCCTCACGCGCGGTGCGCAACAGCCGCTCGATTTTTTTCCAGTCGGCGTGTTCCCAATCACATCCCGCGATGAATTGCTCCAGGCCGTCGCAGATGGCGGTTTTTTGTGCGGCGTGTTGTTTGCGCTGCTCGCGTTCGCGGGCAAAAAATACTTCGCAAGGTGCGTAGGCTGCATCGCACGCACTCTTGAAGCGCTCCCATAATGCTTTGGCACCGGCGTTATCTGTCGCGCCCAGGTCCTTCCATTGATCGCGCGCGGCGCGAATCTTGTCGGCGATGTCGTGGTAGTCGCGCTCAAGCTCTGGCCCCTGTTGCAACTGCGCGGCCAGGCTTTCCATTTCTGCGACCAGGTTTTCTTTGACCGGCGCACCCGCCCAACGCTTCCACGACCACAGCACGCGCACGTTTTTTGCCGCAGCCTGAAAGCGGCGATACACCTCTTGCTTACGCAGCGTTGCGGCATCCGGTGCGGGCAGACCGTCGTAAACCTCTTGCGCCTGACGGTGCAGTTCACCCGCGATCTGCGATTGGCCATCGTCGGTAGCCTGAGTGATTTCACCCACCAAACGCGTAAAGGTCGCAACATCAGCGGATATTTTCTGAAGCTGTTGCGCATTGCGCGCGCGCAATTGCTCGAGCAATGCGTTAATGCGCTGTTGCGGCGC
>JANMQQ010000132.1:0-4798 GCA_031370545.1 Gammaproteobacteria bacterium | reverse complement strand
ATGCCCAAGGCGTGATCATTTCGGTCAACGAGGCCTGGCGACAATTTGGCCCTGCCGGTGCGATCCAGGGTCCCGGTTATGACGTCGGCGTAAATTATCTGGAAGCCTGCGACCGCGCAGCTGGCGAACTGTTTGCGGCGCATCAGGCGGCGGCAGGTATCCGCTCGGTGCTGGCCGGCCGGGCGACGAGTTTTTCAATTGAATATCCGTCCCATTCCGCTGCTCAACAGCGCTGGTTCCTGCTGAAGGTGACTGCGCTGGGCAACGATCATCTGAAGGGCGTCATCGTGATGCATCTGGATGTGACGGCCGAGCGACAAGTCAAAGAAACACTGCATGCCAGCGAAGCACGTTTTCGACAGATGGCGGAAAATATCCATGATGTGTTCTTCCTTGAGGACGCCGTCGACAATCGCATGATCTATGTCAGCCCCGCCTACGAAGAAATCTGGGGCCGCAGTTGTGAAAGCCTGTATGCCGATCCGGATTCATGGCGTGCCGCGATCCACCCGGATGATCGGGTCGCCACCCACGAGAAGTACAACGAGCACAAATTAGTCGGCCAATTTGAGCTGGAATATCGCATCGTGCGCCCGGATCACTCGATTCGCTGGATTGAGGCGCGCGGTTTTCCGGTGCTGGATGACAACGGCACGTTGGTGCGCATCGCAGGCATTGCCCAGGACATCACGGAGCGCAAGCAGGCGGAAAACCGTATCGCCTATCTCAATCGCGTGTACGCGATGCTCAGTGGGATCAATACGCTGATTATACGGGCATGTGATCGTGACGAGCTATTTCGCGAAGCCTGCCGAATTGCGGTTGATGCCGGTAGCTTTCAGGTGTGTGTGTTGGGTCTGGTAGATCGCGATGGAATGAACATTGTTCCCATCGCCTCATGTAGTAAAGATGAGGAACTTCGCAGCGCCGTCGAAGGCATTTTATCCTCGACCGAGGACGCGCCGACCAACCTGGTGACGCGTGCCATCAGCGAGAAAAAAACTGTCGTGTCGAATGATCTGCAACACGATCCTGACACGCTGTTCCGCGCGCAATATGCTGCGTCTGGAGTCCGCTCGATGGCGGTGTTACCGCTGATCGTCGCCGATGAAACCGTCGGAGTACTGGCCCTGTATGCCAGCGAGATTGAATTTTTTCAGCACGAGGAATTGAAGCTGTTAACGGAACTGGCGGGCGATATCGCCTTCGCGATGGAGCATATCAAGACTCAAGAGCGCCTCGACTACCTCGCCTCGTACGATATGCTCACCGGGCTTGCGAATCGCGCGTTGTTCCATGAACGTCTCGAACAGAACATCGTCATTGCCCAGGAGCAGGACAGTAAACTTGCGCTGGTGCTGTTGGATATCGAGCGCTTTAAAACTATCAACGACTCATTGGGCCGCCCGGTGGGCGATGCGCTCCTCAAGGCGGTCGCAGCGCGCATGGCGGATATCGCCGCCGATGTCAGCCGCTTGGGTCGGCTGGATGCGGATCACTTTGCGGTGATCGTTTCTAAATTTCAGAGTGAAGAGCAGCTGGCACACCGGGTCGAAAAACGCATCGCAGAAGTTTTTGGCCTGCCGTTCGGAATTGGCACCGCCGAGCTCCGACTCGCTGCAAAAATAGGCATTGCGATGTTTCCAGCCGACGGTGCTAACGCGGATACCTTATTCAAAAACGCCGAAGCGGCGCTCAAAAACGCCAAGCTCCACGGCGAGCGCTATTTGTTCTATACCCAGGCCATGAACGCGCGCGTGGCGGAAAAACTCACCCTGGAAAATCAGCTAAGCCGCGCGCTGGATAATGGCGAATTCGTGCTGCATTACCAGCCCAAGATCAATCTTGTCACCGGCCGGGTGACGAGCGCAGAAGCGCTGATCCGGTGGAATGATCCACGCACCAGTCTGGTCGCACCTGCCCGCTTCATCTCCGTGTTAGAAGAAACCGGCATGATCCAGGAGGTGGGGCGTTGGGCGCTACGGCAAACCATTGAGGACTACTTGCGTTGGCGCAACGCGGGCTTGCCTGCGGTACGCATCGCGGTGAATGTGTCCGCGCGCCAATTGCGTCATCGCGGGTTCATCAGTGAGGTGAAGCACGCGATTGGCATTCACCCTGACGCTGCCGCTGGCCTTGAACTCGAAATCACTGAAAGCCTGATCATGGAGGACGTGAAACACAGCATCACCAGCTTACAGACTATCCGCTCGCTCGGCGTAACCGTTGCCATCGACGACTTTGGCACCGGCTTTTCTTCGCTCAGTTATTTGTCCAAACTGCCGGTCGACGCGCTAAAAATTGAACGCTCATTCGTGGTTGATATGACCGCAGCACCCGAGGGCTTAGCGCTGGTGTCGACAATTATTAATCTGGCGCATTCGTTGAAACTGAAGGTGGTGGCAGAAGGTGTAGAGACCGAGGAACAATCGCGCTTGTTACGCTTGCTGGGCTGCGACGAAACACAGGGATTTTTATTCAGCAAACCGGTTCCTGCCGACCTTTTCGAAAGCAAATTCCTGATCAACCTGCCGCCAGGAAATATCGGAACTGCTTCATTCAGCCACCCGTTTCCCAACCAGACAGCGCATTAGCCGCTTTTTTGGAGCGCGGGCTTCCAGCCCGCCAATGCGGCCAAGATGGCCGCGCCTCAAACACTAAAGCCAATATTCCGCGAGCCGTGCCGCCCACTCTTTGATGCGTAACAAAAACGACCGATGTTCCCACGGGTCGAGTTTGATCTCGTCCGACTCGGCGAGATCCTTGGCAAACATCGCCTCCATCTGCCGGGAAAAATCCCGCCCCAGAATCACCGCATTAAGCTCATCGTTGTGCAGAAAGCTGCGCCAGTCCAGATTGGTTGAACCGATGGTTGACCACACTCCGTCGAGCGATGCGGTCTTGGAATGCATCACGGCGCCGCGCCGCTCGAAGATTTTTACCCCACCCCGCAACAGCTGGGAATAATGCGCGCGTCCGGCGTGAAACACCGCCCAGGAATCGGTGTGGCTGGGCAGGATCAGCTTCACCTCGACCCCACGCTGCGCCGCATCGGTCAACGATTTCAGCAATTGCGGATCGGGTACGAAATAGGCGTTGGTGAGATGCACATATTGTTCGGTGTTGCCGATGGCCGACAGTAAGGTGAGATAGATCAAGCTGTGCGGGTCGTCGGATGCGCTACCGATGGCGCGCACGATTTCGCTCCCCTGCTTCTCGAGTTTTGGAAAATAGTTTTTCTGCGCCAGCGGCGCACCCTTTTGTTTGCTCCAGGTGTCCATGAACAGTTTTTGAAAATGTTCAACCACCGGCCCCTCGATCTGCAGGTGGGTATCTCGCCAACCCCCGCCGACCTGCTCGCCCTTCTTCTTCACGGATGACGAGCTGGAACCGGACGGTGCGCTTGAATAGGATTCGCTGATGTTGATGCCGCCCAGAAACGCAACGCGGCCATCGACCACCAGCAGTTTGCGGTGGTCGCGGTTGTTGACAAGCCAGTCATTTTTGTTGCCCGCCAGAGGATTGATCGGATTGAACTCGAGCACTTGCATACCGCTCGTGCTGAGTTGCTGGAAAAATTCCTTCGGCGTTTTCAGTGAACCGACGCTGTCGTAAATCAGGTTGACCTGCACGCCCGCCGCCTGACGTTCCAGCAACACGTCGGCGAATTGTTTGCCGATGTCGTCGCTTTCGAAAATGTAGGTTTCCAGATTGATATGGTCTTTGGCGTTGCGCATCGCGGCAAACATCGCCGCGTAGGTTGCCGGTCCGTCCTGCAACAACACCAGCTTGTTACCGAGCACCAGCGGACTGTTGATATTAATCGCCTGCTCGGTGGCCAGATGCTTTTGCAGAATGTCGATGTCACCGGATTTACGCTTGAGGTCGTCAAGAATTCCCGCGCTCTTGCCTGCGGAGACCGGGCCATGCGCGTTGTCGAACTCCACGGCCTGTGGATGGGGAGTTTCAATTTCATGCGCAGCGTTGGGAAGGCCTGCGCACCCCGAGTGGGTGAGCAGACAGCAGGCTGTCACGGCCAGGCACCTAAATATTGGACTGATTGATCGCCGTCGCGATTCCGGCAGCGCCCTATTCACGTCGGATATTTCCAACCGTGAGTTTCTTTCCGCAACTCGCTGCACCAAGCAAACAGCGCATCGTAGAGCACCATGCCGTGCGCGAGCATTTCAAAGTCGTTGCGGAAATTGCGCGACAAACCCAGCGATATCGCCAGTAAACCAGCCGATTGCGGCGCGATGTGCAGTTGGTTGGTGTCGGCGCCGCGCACGATTAGGGCCAGAGCGTGCAATGCCGGAGTATCGAGCTGGTATTTTTTTAAAAAGGCGTCGAAGCTGCACAACTCACCCACATGCGTAAGTTCAACACCCGGCACGTCGTAGGGAATCGCGCCCGTGGCTTGCGCGGTGGGTAAAACGTCTTGCTCAGGAACGTATAGAAATTCCGCCTGCTTATCAATAAAGCGCGTGACGAGCCAGGGACACGCGACACGGTCAATCTTGGGATGTTCGCGGGTAATCCATTTCATGTTAAATTTTCCATGGCTCGGATGTTGGGAGCGCGGCCATCCTAGCCGCATAAGTCCAGCGGGCTGGAAGCCCGCGCTCCAGATCAAGCGGCCTTCATGGCCTGTGTGACGGCGGATGCGATTTCCTGCGCAAGCGACTGAACTTGTGCCTGATCTTGACCTTCGACCATGACGCGCACCAGCGGCTCGGTGCCAGACGGCCGCAACAACACGCGACCGGAATCCGCCAAGCGCACTTCCGCATCGCGCACT
>JANMQQ010000130.1:0-5847 GCA_031370545.1 Gammaproteobacteria bacterium | reverse complement strand
CGGCATCGCCTTCACGCTTGTCGCACCGGCCGGACCCATATCCATCGAAGTGGTCCGAAGGGAAAATACCTCATCTGTCATGCTGCGGAGCCCGACCTTACCTGTCCCACTCGATCAATATATTGACCGCGACAGGCTAGGCGCTGTTCTCGGGTTGACAGGAGACGATATCCTCGAGGAAAGCTACGGTTATTGGTTGGCGATCAAGGGAAGCCCGTACGTGCGTGGTGGTGTAGATACCTGCTTTTGTCTTCCACTTGGCTTGTCCGCGCTCAACAGCAGCAGCCCATTTTACCGGAGCAACATACTCACAAAATTCATCTGACTCGGCGTTCTCAGCTAGGCCCGGGCAGTCGAGGTTATGACTAAGTAGCGGTTTGCCTCTAATTACAACTTCACGAATTGGTTTAGCGCGATCAGTAAGGACACCAATGCCGACGAAGCCATAATTTTTTAAGTACGCAGCGACAACATCACCTTTTTGAAACCCGAGCATTGCATCACGCCATCTGACTCCTTGACCCGCTGAGATAAAGCCCAGACTCCGGTAATCATCCCAACTTCGGTGAGACCCTTCACCAACGTTGTAATAGTAGATCCCACGTTGATAATCAAACCCCGAAAGTTCAAGGTGCAGCGTGTTATGGGGTCTGAAGTTGTCTGAGTAGTGCCCGGATGAGATATTTGTCAGTTGCCGACCAAGCTTCCACAATAGTGTCTTTTCTATTAGGAAAGCGTCTTGTTCGGAAAGATCACGTGCAATTACACGAATGATCGGTTTAAGTCCCTCCTTTTGTATCGCCAGGATGCGATTAGCCTTTTCTGTATCGGAAGTGTCCGATAGATGCGCATCCTTACGAGAGCCCCTGCCCTTACCGAAGTAAAACTCTTCGAGGTTGCGAGGATCGATGTAAACGTAGACGTAGAAATTGTTCATAGGCTTTTTTTAGGGCCAACCATTTAAACCACCCCCATCCTAGCCTTCCCCCTTGCAGGGGGAAGGGATTGTTTATTTCGGCTGCTGGTCGCAGTTGGTCTGCCCACTATTTATCAAGCTAAGGCACCCACGACCTCAATCATGAACGCCGCGATTTTCGCCGCGTCTTTAATTCCTTTCGCAGCTTCGACCCCGCCGCTGACGTCTACGCCGTACGGGCGCGCGGTGCGGATTGCCTGCTTCACGTTGAGCGGCGACAAGCCGCCAGCGAGAATCAGCGGCATCGGCAGATCGCGCGGCACCAAGTTCCAATCAAAGGTTTGTCCGGTGCCGCCGGGGATCCCGTCGACATGCGTGTCGAGCAACAAGCCTTGGGCGGTCGCATAGCTGCTGGCGGCGCGAGCGATGTCGGTCGTCGGCGTCACGCGCAGCGCTTTCAAATACGGTAGGCCGAAGCGCCCGCACTGGTCCGGGGTTTCGTCGCCGTGAAATTGCAGCACGTCTAGACGCACTTGCTGCAACACGTCGGCGATCTCCTGCTGCTCTGCATTCACAAACAATCCCACCACGGTGACGAACGGCGGTAAAACGTGCACCACGGCACGCGCCTGTTCGATGCTGACGTGGCGTGGGCTGGGCGCGTAAAACACCAGGCCGATGGCATCGGCACCGCAACGTGCGGCGGCGAAGCCGTCTTCGGGCCGCGTGATACCGCAAATTTTTACTCGGGTGCGTTGCATAGGGTCACGACATTATTGCTTGAACGGAGCATCCCTTCCCCCTGCAAGGGGGAAGGTCAGGATGGGGGTGATTTAATCGGCAGCGTGTGAACACACCCCCATCCCTGCCTTACCCCTTGCAGGGGGAAGGAGCGCCTTGTGTCACGTAAGCAAATGGTTTTGCGATCTTTTAGCTCCATTGATCCGGCCTGGAGTTTACCAAACCAGCACAGGTGACGATAGGCGCGGTATCGCGAAGTGCTCGGGATAAACCGCGTGCACGAAGTACAGACCGTGCGGCGAGGCAGTCACCCCGCCAACCTTGCGGTCACATGCGTCCAACACCTCTTTAGCCCAGGAAATCTCGCGTTCGCCACAGCCGATGGCCAGCAATACGCCGACGATGTTGCGCACCATGTGGTGCAGGAAACCGTCGGCTTCGATGTCGAGCACGATCAAGTCATCGCGGCGATGCACGCTGAGCTCGTGCACGGTTTTCACCGGTTTTTTGGACTGGCAAGCGGTCGCGCGATATGACGAAAAATCGTGGGTGCCGAGCAAGGTTTGCGCGGCCTGCGCCATGCGCGCTGCGTCCAGCGGGTAATGCACCCAGGCCATGCGAGTATCCAGCACCCCCGAGCGCGCCTGACGGTTGAGGATCACATAGCGATAGCGGCGGCGCAGCGCGCTGAAGCGTGCGTGAAATTCGTCGCTGACCGGCTGCACCCAGGTCAGCGCAACGTCGCGCGACAGATTGGCGTTGGTGCCCAACAACCAGGCACGCGGCGTGCGCTGCGCCGCAGTGTCAAAATGTGCTACCTGCCCGAGCGCGTGCACTCCGGCGTCGGTGCGTCCGGCGGCGATGACTTTGACCGGTTGATCGGCGACGACGGACAGGGCCTGCTCGACCGCCTGCTGCACGGTTGCGGCATGACCTTGATGTTGCCAACCCGCGTAGTCCAGGCCGTTGTATTCGATACCGATGGCGATGCGCATCGTTTATCCCAGCCGTTCGCTGGCCAACACGCCGAGCAGCGCGATAACAGTGAACAACGGATACAGCCATTGATACCAAGGTGGACGCGCAGAAATGTCAACCCGCAGCTCCTGCAACGCTTGCGCGTCGGCGCGCTGCAGGGTTTGCTCGAATAATGTCGCGACCCGGTCGCCAAAGCGGGTGAGTGATCTGCGCGCTGCTGTGCTCGTCGATGCGGCCGAAGTGTACAAGCTTTGCACTTCGCGCACGGCTTCGAACACCAGTGTCAATCGTACCGCAAACCGTTCGTGTGCAAAGCCGATCCAGCGCAGCGGTTGCGTCAGCCACAACACGGCGCCCACCAGCGCTTCGCGTGGCGTGGTTTGCAGCAGCAGATTCACCGCCAACACTAAAGTCACCAGCGCTGCGATACGCGCGCTGCCCTGTTGCAACCCTTCGACGCTGGGCAGCCAATTCGAAGCCATGCCAAACAGCGGCTCGCCCGGTGTGAACCAAAAATAAAATCCGACGATGGAAATAAACAACCAGCGCATGCGTCGCAGCATTTTCAGCGCAGGTGCCAGGTGTGTGGTTGAGGTGGCGACATACAGGGCCAGCACCAGTGATGTCGCGAACAATATGGTGCGGCCCTGGCTGAGCGCGATTGCGCAGCCCAATATAATCAAGCTGATTATTCGGATTACAGGGTGCATGTTGGAATATCCTACTCATTTTCGAGGCATTTACGCATCTCGTTACCGCCTGGGGAGTACTGCGACCGTTGTGCTTACGTCTAGTGCAACTTAACCACCCCACCCTCGCTGCGAACAATCAAGCTTTGCTCCCACAGCAACCAACCACCCCACCCCTGCGGGGCACCCCTCCTTGAAAATAAGGAGGGGAGGATTCCGACTTCTCCCCTCCTCATTTTCGAGGCCGCTCTCGCGCATCCTTGCGCTTCGCGGCACTTGCACATCCGTGTGCGGCGGAGGGGTGGACGCGCAGCGGACGGGGTGGTCTGGTCGGCGTACCGCGAACGGTCAAGCTTTGCTCCCACTGCCACCAACCACCCCGCCCCTCACTTGAAAATAAAGGAGGGGAGAAGCATATGCGCTCACTTCGGCTTTGCGCTGGCACGACTCACCCAATCGTGCAGTGTGGTGCCGTGTAATCCGAGCGTGATGGCGGCGTCGACTTCCTGCAATAGCGTCACGACTTCGGGTGCGACGGCCGTGGTGTTGTTGTGCGCGGTGCGCCACAGGCGTGCGATTTCGATTTGGTCGAGCGGCTTTGCAGATAGGTAACGCGGCGGGTTGTCCGTGGTCACTTTGATCCAGCCTGCAGCAGACAACGCACGTAAGACCGGATCAAGCGTCTCGCCGCTGACGCGGCATTTACCGGCCAGTTCGGCGCGGCTCAAGTCAGGCTCCCCGGCGACCAAGGCACCGCCGATATACAGCATCGCGGTGAGCAGTAGGCGTTCGCCCACGCCGTAGGGCTCCATCGCGTCGGTTTCACGGCGTGCGACTTCATCGAGATTTTGCGTGTAATACGCGATGCTCGCACCGACTAACACGATCGTCCAGCTGACGTACAACCAAACGAAAAACAAAATCACAATTGCAAAACTGGAATACAACACAGTGTAGGTAGTTGAGCCCAGCATTAAGGCAGCAAACGCCCAGCCCGCCAGCTCCCACAACACTCCGGCGACAATCCCGCCGGTGAGCGCCGCGCTGAAACGCACACGTGTATTGGGTACAAACGCATACGCCAACGTGAATGCGATCATGACCAGCGCGGAGGACAGCAATTTTCCGCCCAACGCCACAATCACACCGAGGGTGCCGAACTCTATCACTTTAAGCACCACGTTCGTGCTCATCACAGCCGCAATCAGGCTCACGGCGATCACAACCAAAACCGGCGCAACCAGCAACACGCTCAGGTAGCCACCGAAGCGCCGCCACAACGCGCGCGCCTGAGCAACGTGCCAGATCTCGTTGAAGGCTTCTTCAGTCTGGTGCAACAGGGTAATGCCGGTGTAGAACACCAAGGCCAAACCCACCGTGCCCAGCACTCCGACTTGCATGTTGTTCACAAAAGTCATGATCTGGGCCCCCAGCGCATGACCCTGGTCACCCAGCGGGTTAAAGAAATCCATCAACACCGGCTCAAACTGCCGCTGAATGCCGAGTAATTTCAATACCGATACGCTAACGGCCAACAACGGCACCAATGACAAGAGCGTGGTGTAAACCAAGCTGGTCGCACGCAAGCTGACACGATCACGCGTCAGGTCGCGCGCCAACACATACACAAAACGCAGCGCCCACAACGCGCGAGCATGCCAGCGCGGCAGCATGGTCAGATCCGTCGCCCACACGTAGCGGCGCAGTCGCATTGGCCATTTTTTGGGGATGAAGATCATGCGGTCAGCGACCCGACACGGCGGCGCGCAGCTCGCCCAGATTCAGATATCGACGGGAATCAGTGCTCGTTACGTAGGCAGCGGTGGTGATCCCTCCCGCCTCGCGCGTACCCACGCGGATGCGAAAAACACTCCACCCCGCCAACGAAAAATCATCCGCAATCGGCGCGGCTGGGGTACGTTGTTGCCATATTCCCGACAGCGATAATTTCTCGGTACGTGCAGAGACGCCCGGGTTATGCGCTTCAAATTGCAAGTCGAACGCGAGGCTGTCGGCCGTTACTCGCCGCACGTCGCCGCGTAATTTCCAGGGCGGATAAAAATAGCGCGCGGTATTGGTGGTTTCGGCACCGACTGGATCATTGTTCTCGTCCACCTTCACGCGCTGCGTTAATGTGACAATCTCAGGCCCCTGCAAAAAAGCCTGCTGCAACAGCAAATTCGCAAGCTGCTGATTCAGCATCACGTCATCGACCAGCTCCATAGCATCTCCTCGCGGGGGCAGCGCACCCCGCGTCGCCAATGCGCGTCCGCCCACCAATAACAGCGCACGACCGGCCGCGTCGGGCGCGAGCGATTCCATCAACACAGTACCGTCTGGAGCGTAACTGCAGCGCCACGCTGAAACATCGGCGCCGTGCTTTAGTGTCAGTTCAAGCTGCGTGGGAACCCGCCAAGCAGGATGGGGAGCGGGGCGTGACAATTCAACCGCATCAGCGCTGTGCGAGCCGGTAGTGCCGGAACCCGCGCACGCAGCCAGTGCGGCGCTGAGAACGGCGATGAT
>JANMQQ010000127.1:0-14353 GCA_031370545.1 Gammaproteobacteria bacterium | reverse complement strand
AAACACCATGCTCACTCCAGCGCGAAAATCGCTTGAATATACTATTCCAACCTCCATACGTCGCAGGTAACAGGCGCCACTGGGCGCCGCTGCGCAGGATCCACAATACCGCCTCCACAAACTGTCGACACCCACGTTCATTTCCAACATAAACACGCGAGTGGCTCCTCAAGTAATCCCGGATCGTCTCCCATTGCTTATCCGTAAGCGTGATCCGATTCATCGTTTCATTGCCAACCCTATGTGAACAACTGCTTCTATCCCATAGATGAATTTAGAATGTCAACAGAACCTAGCAACGCTAAGTGCGGATCAAAATACTTCTTACAGTTGAAGTGATTTGCGGTTGCGTTCGTGAAAGCATCCGTAGGCAAATTAGCACGCATTTTGAGATATCTCCTAAACTGTGACCTCCGAAAATCGAAATAGCGGACAATTCAATGCATGGCGGGTTTGGTCGATATTGCGGACTTGCTGGTCGTCGCCGAACGCATGGCGTGGTTTAAACCACCCCTGGAAGCGCTTGCGGATCATCGGCTATTTCTGACTCACGTGATGACATACGGCATCGACCAAGACGTCACGGTGGCCAGGAAGTATTTTACCGATGACCAGTTCCGTGAGGTGCTCATTCACCCGCTGCCCGGAATTTTCGACGCGCACTCGTGGTATCACTGGCATATCGTTCTGGGCATTGATCCGTTGCCACGTCGTTTTAGCTGAGTCGGCAATGCCAGCGTCTCTAATCCCGTGAGACGCATACAACATCATATCCGCAAGTGTCACGAATAGTGGGGTAGGTTTGAAAAAGTGGACGCCTCGTTGCATAAAAATAAGAGTTTAACGAGGAGGCCTTCGATGGAAAAGATACCGAGGCGGATGTACACGAAAGAGTTCAAGGAGGAGGCCGCGCAGTTGGTTGTGAGTGGCGGCTTGGGGCTGACGGAGGCGGCACGGCGTTTATCAATTTCGGCGAAGACGCTGGCGAACTGGGTCGCTGCGGCGAAGCACGGCAAGCGGGTGAAAGCGGGAACAGCGCGCAGGCCGGTCACGGAGCTTGAAGCGGAGAATTCCCAGCTCAAACGCGCGCTGGCGGAAATGAAGATGGAGCGTGATCTGTTAAAAAAAGCGACGGCGTACTTCGCGAAGGAAACGCGGTGAGGTACGCCCTGATGAAGCAATTGAAGAACAGTTTCCGGTGGGTTTGATGAGCCGCGTGTTCGACGTGGGCAAGAGTGGTTACTACGCGTGGTTGAAGCGCGGTCCGTCGCAACGTACGCAAGATGACGCACGCTTGTTCGTTGCGATTTCAAGGCAACGACAAATTCTAATCACGGTTTGCCGGTGGCGGAGAATCTTCTGCAACAGGATTTCAGCACACAGCGGCCCAACCAAGTGTGGGTGACCGACATCACCTACATTCCGACGCACGAAGGCTGGCTCTACTTGGCGGGCATCAAAGACCTGCATACCTGCGAGATCGTCGGCTATGCGTTGGGTGAGCGCATGACCAAGGCGTTAGTGTCCCGTGCGTTGTTCGGCGCCGTGGTGCACCATCGCCCACCGCCGGGACTCATTCACCACAGTGATCGGGGCAGCCAGTATTGTGCGCACGACTACCGCCGATTGTTGGATCAATTCGGCATGCAATGCTCGATGAGTCGCAAAGGGAATTGCTATGACAATGCGCCGATGGAAAGCTTCTGGGGCACCCTCAAGAATGAACTGACGTACCACCAGCGTTACGAAACGCGCGCACAGGCGAGGCGTGAGATCACCAAGTACATCGAGATCTTCTACAACCGTCAACGACGGCATTCGAAGCTCGGTTACCTGGCTCCGGCCGTGTTCGCACAGAAGTGTAAACAACAGGTAGCAGCGTGATGGCGATGGCGTCCACTATTGACGACCGACCTCAGGAGGGGTTTGATCATGTTTCTTGCTCCGTAGAGTGGATGTTTCCGGCTTCGGCACAAATCGCGCGGCATACTTAAATGCGCACGCCAACACCCAGTGTTGACCCTGCCAATGAATCACTTCGTCACGATACAAACGTGCATGGCGTTTGCCGCAGCCGCACATCGCGGTCCACTGCGGAAAATCTTCGACCATGCAGTTGCAGTATTTAATGGTGATGCGCCGCTTAATCATACGGGCGCCTGTTCTTGACGCTCGTCTTCCGAGGTGACATGTGCCAACTTACCGATCAAGGCCTGTAGACAGGTCTGGCACAAGTCGCATTCAACACGGTTCCCGTCGCCGAACACCGAACCGTATCCAGCCATGAACTCGATCCGATAGGCTTCGTGCCATTCGACCGAATTGTCGGACGCGATGCGCTTCCCGCACCGGTCGCAGGTGATCGCCGTACAGACCTGCTGTTCGATGGTTTGATTTATGTATTCCCGCATAACAGCTCCTCCATATATTCAAAGACCAGGCACCGACGGATCGCGCTTGCCATTTACTTACGAAGCCGTGACGGTCGAAAGTGCGCGCGCAAATTCCAGCATACGTTGCGTAGAGCGATACGCCTTGGCCCGAATCGTTTCCTCAACGTGGATTTCATTTGCACCGGTTTCAAGCACTCGTGCCACATCGCGCAACTCATTCATCGCCATCCACGGACACTGCGCACAACTGGCGCAGGTCGCGCCGATGCCGGCGGTGGGCGCTTCCATCAACACCTTGTTCGGCACCGCCTGCTGCATCTTGTAAAAGATGCCGCGGTCAGTCGCGACGATCAGTTTCTGCTGCGGTAACAACTGCGCGGCGCGCAGCAACTGCGATGTCGAACCCACCACGTCGGCCAGTGCCAGCACCGGCGCGGGTGCCTCGGGATGGGCCAGCACCGCCGCCTCAGGGTGCTGCACCTTGAGCGCCAGCAATGCATGCGCTTTGAACGACTCGTGCACGATGCACGCGCCGTCCCAGATCAACATGTCCGCGCTGGTCTGCTGCTGAATGTAATTGCCCAGATGTTTGTCCGGCGCCCACAAAATCTTCTTACCTTGGGCGTGCAGGTGTTGCACGAGCTTGACTGCAATGCTGGACGTCACGACCCAGTCCGCGCGGGCCTTCACCGCCGCACTGGTGTTGGCATACACCACCACCTCACGATTCGGATGTGCGTCGCAGAAGGGGATGAACTTGTCCGCCGGACAACTCAGATCGAGCGAGCATTCCGCCTCCAGCGTCGGCATCAACACCCGTTTGTTCGGACTCAGAATCTTTGCTGTCTCCCCCATGAAACGCACCCCGGCCACCACCAGTGTTTGCGCCGGATGATCATGACCAAAGCGCGCCATCTCCAGGGAGTCGGACACGCAGCCACCGGTTTCCTCGGCGAGCCGTTGCAGATCGTCATGCACGTAGTAATGCGCGACCAGCACTGCGTCTTGTTGGCGTAGTAGCCGCTTGATGTTGGCGATCAATGCCGCGCGTTCACCCACCGGCGGCGCCGGGGCCACCGCAATCTTCAATGCCATATTCATGTTCATAGCTGCACCTCCCGTTGTTACGCCGGTACCACCAGATGCGCTTTCCGATCCGCAACACGAATCGTCGCAGTAAACCCGGCGTTGAACTCCACGAAATCAGCTTCCACGCCATCGCTGAAGATGACGCCATGCGTCGACATCTGCGAGGTAATCACCAGCGGCTGTTCCGCCGTGACTTCGCCGTAGACCAGATTCGCAGCACTGGCTTTACTCGGCCACGGCTCACGCACCGCGTACACCAGATGTTCGGCGTCCCACGCGAAGCGTCCACCGTCGGGTGGCGGCACCACCTGACCTCCCAAGGCTTCGATCACCCGCGTCGCGCCGGCGTACACCGACTTCAGCCAGCCGGTGGAACCGGCGCCAGTCGAAACAATGATTCCGCTAGACGACTGGGATTCGCTTTCACTACCGACCTGCAGGTGATAGCGCGCCGAGACATGCGACTTGGAACCAATGAACAAATCGTTAAATGCCAACAACCGCTGCCCATCGTTGAGCACCGCTTCGGCCAGGCTGATTTTTTTGATGTTGGGCTCGGAGTAAATGCTGCTGAGTAGCGCTGGCCCGAGAGTGTTCACAGAGTATGGCAACAACACTCCGTCGATGCGCTGTGGATCGGGATTGACCGCCACGATCGGTTGGCCGTCGAGGTACTTGGCGGTATTGACCACCAACCCATCCGGACCCACCACCACAATCAAGTCGACGGGAGCGAAGCTGAACTGCGGTAAAAAACTACGATCGATGATCTGTTGCTTCACGCCGGCCGGCACCAGCCGACGCACCTGCTCGAGCACCGCATGGTACTGCGCATGCAACGCCTCGATGCTCACAAAATCCTGACCCGCATGTTCCAGGTAAAAGCGTGCCTGCCCGACGGTGTTGAAGCGCTCGATTAGCTCCTCCAACACCGTCTTGCGCGTGACGATCACCACCTTCTCACGCCGGGCCCGCGTTGCTCTCGCGGCCGTGTGTTGCACAGCCGCGTTCATTTGCGTTCTCCCGCCACCCAGCCCACTAACTGACCCAACATGTCGGGCGTCACGGTGAGCTGACCGATATGCCCGCCACCTGCCGCCCATTCTTTCAATGCCAAACCTACCAGCACCTGCGGGGCCAACTTGCCGTACGGGCTCAACTTCAGTTCTTCCGCCTTGGCTTCCGCTTCGCCGAGCACCAGTTGATTGCGTGCCTGGGTATCGATCAGATCCTTCTTGCGATGTTCCAGTTCGACTTCGGTGTCCAGCTCGCGCTGTTTGATGAGCCGCTCGTCTTCCACTGCTTTGGCACGCCGTGCGTAAATTGCCTGATCCGCTTTCTGCGACAAGGCCTCGCGAAACTCGGCTTCGAGCGCTTTGCGCATCTCCGGGGTCGCAGTGACCGCGGTGAAGTGCAACCCGTCGACTTCAACACCGAGGATTTTTAAACTGGGCCCGCTGTTCACTTTGGCCAACACCTGTCCGGCGAGATCCTTTACCTTGGTGAGGGCCTCTTGCAACGACAGTCCGATCACATGGGCCCGGGTGTGGGCTTGCACCGTGTGGATCAGGCGTTGGGCCAGCTTGTCCGGATCCTTGCTTTTGTAGCGACCGGTGGCCGGATCGACGGTGAAGTCGAGCACGCTGGCGGCTTCTATCGGGTGGGTGATGCGATAGTTCAGGCTGCCCTGAATCGCCACCGCCTGAAAATCCTGGGTCGCCTCGTTGAAAATGAAAGCTGCATCCTGCGTGACGATCGGTACCGCCGCGATCGACGTGTTGTAGGGCAGGTACCAGAACGCACGCCCGGGACCGTGCGCGACCACTTGCCCGCGCCGGTAACGAATCACATGCACATTGGGTTCACCTTTGAAGTAACGCAGCAGAATGTTGAAGGCACACCTCCGATCACCGGTTGAGAACTACTTGATAATGGCCACCATGCCCGGGTGTTTAACCCGGTAAAGCCGCGCCGGCCGGTGTTGTCCGTCGCGGCGTTCTTCCTCGGTCTCCTCGATTTGGTCGAGGGCCAGAATCCATTTGCGAAAGTTGCGCTTATCGATCGCTTCCTGCCGGATGATCTCGTACACCTGCTGCACGTCGGTCAATGTGAAGCGTTTGGGCAGGAATGCGAATGCCAGCGTCGAATAGTCGAGCTTGGCGACCAAGCGTTGATGCGCCTTCTCGACGATCTTGGCGTGATCGAAGGCCAGCTCCGGCAAATCGTTCAACGCAAACCACCCGACCGCTTCGGCATCGGTGGCTGCGCGCAATTGCAGTTTCTCGGACGGGATCAGTGCGTAATACGCCACCGTAATCACACGCTCACGCGGATCGCGCCCGGGATCACCGAAGGTGTACAGCTGTTCCAGATACACGCCTGTTACCCCCGTCTCTTCTTCCAGCTCACGGCGGGCCGCTTCTTCCAGCGCTTCGTCGATTTGCACGAAGCCGCCCGGCAACGCCCACTTGCCACGGTACGGTTTGGCCGCGCGCCGGATCAGCAGCAGTTTCAGTTGCCCGTCGCGGATGGTGAAGATCACCACATCGGCGGTCACGGCGGGATGGGGGTAGTCGTAGTGGTACATGGGTCAGGCCTTAACGTGTAGTAGTTACACTAACGATAGTGTTAAACATACACCATGTCAATACCGAGCCGTGAAACAGTCGAGATGTGTGTCACAAGGTCACATCAGGCACGGGTTTATTGATCCATTGGGTTTTTGCAGCAGCTTGCTGCAAATTCGCCGTGTGACCCGCAGAGCTCGGTGCATGATCGGGTAAACAAAAATATGGCGCGTCTGCGTAACACTATGTTGTCATTAACGTGTTGCTACGAAATTGGAAAGGACTATCTTCCATGAGCACGGCGATGATCACCCGCAGGGGACAAATTACCCTTCCCAAGGACGTTCGGTCGCGTCTTGCATGTTGGGCCGGGTGATCGAGTGGTATTCGTTGAAATACAGCCGGGGACTATCCATATCATTGCGGCAGCGCGTGGCGTACGACTGCTGAGTCGACTGATCAACCGATTATCGGCAATGCGCTGCGCGCGTTGAAGACCTACATGCACTCGCGCACTGATCGTTTGCCATGGTTGTTCGTGAGCGAGCGTGGCACGCCGTTCACTACTCGTGCGGCTATGCACTGGCTGACAAAGGCGCCGATGCGCGACTGATACAGGATTATCTCGGGCACCGCGATCTACGCCACACGGCGCGCTACACACGCACGGTGGTGAAATGGTTTTAAGGATTGTGGGAGTAAAGTGTCACGCGAAAACCCATCAACTATACTGTGTCTCGCAGTTGGGGATGCTGCAGTAACACCGCCCGTTCCCATCCGCGAAATTATATGCCTGACTAAATTAACTGTCGGAATTTAATATTTAGACGGCATTGTCCTCTAAAAATGCAAGCTAACGTACGTTAGCTTGCGAGGCTAGGCACGCGTATCATCCGCGTTGTCGGAGTAAGTAATGATAGTAGATCGTTCCAAAGATAAGCTTGTAAATGCCGTTATCTACTTTGTTCAAAATACAAAGTACTGCGGCAAGACGAAGCTGTTTAAGCTGCTCTATTTCCTAGATTTTGAGCACTTTTCACGAACGGGCAGAAGCGTTACTGGCCTAGAGTACTTCGCATGGCCAAAAGGTCCGGTCCCAGTCGAAATATTCGATGAGGTTGAATCTCCCGTAGGTGTCCTCGAAGGCGCCATACGTGTGTCAAAGAGGCCAGCTTATAATGGCAAAACCATCAATGACATTGTTCCACTGCAAAATTTTTCCGGCGATAATTTCTCGAAAAGAGAGATAAAGCTCTTAGAAGCTCTCTGCAAGGAATATGCTGATTCCTACGCAGATGACATGGTCGAAGCGACGCATTTAGAAAACCTCCCGTGGCATCAAGTGTACGAAGTAGAGGGGCGCAAGCAACAAATCATTCCTTATGAGCTTGCGCTGAAGAAGTCAGAGTACGAGCAAGCACTTAAGAACGTTCTGGAGGACAAGGAATTCAAGGAGAACTATAAGTGACTCCTGGAACTTTCCTATTTGACGACAACTTTCAATTTCATGATGGGGCCAAAGGTAAAAAGATCTTTGTCTTGCTTAACAACGGCTCATCGGGTGAGTACCTGACGGCGAAAACCACCTCGCGGGGGGATCGCTACGGAATTCAGTATGGGTGTCAAATTCTAGACAGGTTTCCAAATTTCTATTTCGTAAGAGGTAGCTGTTTTCTGAAAGACAATACATGGGTCCAACTGGATGCTTTCTATGAATTCGGTGCGGCTGACTTGCTTCAGAAAGTCATGTCGAACCATATAAAGCGAATTGGTGTTATTGATACAGCGCAGATGGCGCAGCTTCTTACTTGTGCCAGCCATGCCGAAGATCTCACTCAACACCAGGAATCAATCGTCAACGAAACGATGGCTGACATTCGAAGTAGTAAGCCACAAAGTGTCGCCAGCTAACAAATCACTGCAGGTGACGTTTGACTCTCCTTTTGCTTTTGCTTTTGCTGTCGCAAAAGCAAAAGGCTCTTAGTTCGGATGTGGCTTAACCGGCTTTGCATGCCACTGCGGGTAAGCCCGTTGTTGATTTTTACCGTCGATTGATCCGTGCTATGTAAAATACGGTGGCCCATGTGTTAGAGATTCAATTGGCGAAATTAAAGACGATAATGGGGACTGCGGTGGGTCATATCTAGGTGCAAATCTGGGCCAATCGAAGGCCCAAGTTGAAACGTGCGCCAATGTCGCCTAGGTTTTTATCACGCAGAATGAGACAAGGGTTGGATCAATTCTCAAAATAATTGAAAAAAGGCTTAACAATCAAACGGTGGTTTTTCAACTATTCTGAGACCCTACAAGTGGCACCACCCATCGCTACATCGTCACGCGCAAGGCCTTCCTGATCAGGTCCAGTGACTCTTGGCTGTCCCACTCGCGCGATCCACGGACTTTCTGGACTACGCGGCCATTTGCATCTACCAGAACTGTGAGTGGGATCGCGTTAGCACCGAGCATGTTTTCGAGCACAAGCTTGCTGTCGAGATAATTATCAAACGTAATCTGCGACTGCATGATGAAGGCCGCAGCAGCATCGGCATCATCGTCGGTTGAGATACCGATGACGTTGAACTGCTTGCCACCGTAACGGCGAGAAAGTCTTTCCAGCGAGCCCATTTCCGCGCGGCACGGGCCGCACCAGCTGGCCCACACATTAATCAGCAGTGGCTTGCCGCGCAGCTCCGACAGCTTGCGGAAATCGCCAGCAAATCCATACAGCGGGGCATCGCGTAACAAGCCGCCGACTTCCACCTCGCCTGGTGTCGCCGCCAATGCGGGCAACCCCACCAAACACAGAAAAATAAACACCGAGAATAATTTCATGCGCGCATCGCCTTTTCACCTGTTTGAAGGCGCCAGAGCTCGGCATAAATGCCGCCCCTTGCCAGTAATTGCTCATGCGTACCAGATTCAGTGACACATCCCGTTTCCAGCACGTAAATACAGTGGGCCGAACGCACAGTCGACAGGCGGTGCGCAATAATCAAGCTGGTGCGCCCCACCACCAAGCGGTCGAGCGAGCGCTGGATAGCGGCCTCGGTTTCATTATCAACCGCCGATGTCGCTTCATCGAGGATCAAAATCGGCGGATTTTTCAATATTGCACGTGCCAGTGCCAAGCGTTGACGTTGCCCACCGGAAAGCTTCATGCCGCGCTCGCCCACTTGCGTGTCGTACCCTTGAGGTAACGCGCTGATGAAGTCGTGCGCTTCCGCCGCCTGTGCCGCGTCCACAATCGCATGGTGGGGGGTATTTAACATTCCGTAAGCGATATTTTCAGCGACGCTGGCATCGGCGAGAAAAGTGTCTTGCGCCACGTAACCAATCGCGCGGCGCAAGTCCTGTAAGTTGATTGCGTTAATTGGGTGACCGTCGAGACGAATCTCCCCTTGCTGCGGCTCGTAAAACCGTAACAGCAGTTTCGTCAACGTACTCTTGCCGCCACCCGTGCCGCCCACAAAGGCCACCGTCTGGCCGACCGGAATTCGCAAGCTGATGCCGTTAATGGCCGGGGAGTTGCCCCCGTCGTAAGTAAATTTAACCTGGTCGAGTTCCAGCGCTCCGCGTACCGACTCCCTGGACATATGCCGACCTTCGTACGGAATCGCCACCGGAGTTTGCAACAGATCCATCACACGCTGGATCGAAGCCATCGAGCGCTGGTAAAGATCGGTCATCTCCGCCAAACGTGTTAGCGGCCACAGTAAGCGTTGGGTCAGATAAACCAGCACCGAATAACTACCCACGCCAATCTCGCCGTCCAACGCCATCAAGCCTCCGTACAAAAGCGTGACCGTGAAGCCTGCTAGAATCGCCATGCGAATCACCGGCGTGATCGCCGCCGACCAGCGGATCGCCTCGCTGTTGCGCACACGGTACGCGTCAGACCCTGCGCAGATACGTTCGGCTTCAAATTCCTCAGCGGTATAGGCCTTCACCGTCGCAATGCCGCTGAGATTATTGTTGAGGCGCGTGGCCAGCGCGCCCGCCGCCTCGCGTACTGCCGTGTAACGAGGGGCAAGTCTTGACTGAAACCAGAACGCGCCATAAAGAATGAATGGCACCGGAATCAGCGCGAGGAATGCGAGCTGACTGGTGATTGCAAAAAACACCGCACCGACCAACAGCGAACCGACCAGCACCTGAATCAAATCATTGGCGCCGCCGTTGAGAAAACGCTCCATCTGATTAATGTCTTCATTGAGCACCGCGAGCAGGTTGCCGGTGCGGTTACGTTCGAAATAGGCCAGCTCCAGCTTCTGTACGTGGCGATACGCCTCCATGCGCATGTCGTGTTGGAGGTTTTGCGCCAGATTGCGCCACTTCAATTGATAAAAGTATTCGAACAACGATTCGCCGACCCAGATGCCGACGGTAATGAGTGCCAGCAACACCAGCTGATCTTTGGGATCCAGGACACCCGCACGCGCGAGAAAGGAGGCCTTTTGATTCACCACCACATCAACTGCCACGCCAATCAAAACCTCCGGCAACACGTCGAAGATTTTGTTGAGCACAGAGTACAGCGAGGCGATCGCGACTTGCGAACGGTACTGCCGGGCGTAGTCAAACAGACGGCGAAGTGGATGCATGATTGGAACAACCGCGATTTAAACGAGACTGAAGAGGAGCGTAGTCTAACGCTTGATTGGCAAGTGCGCCCGCCTGTTGCCTAGACAGCGTGGAACATCGTAGCCTTGCGCTGGCCCGAAATTGACCCGCGCGATTACAGAGAAACTGTTGCTGCTTCGTAGATCTACAAACAAGACGACTTTGAATACGGTACCCATCGGACCAGGAGCAAGTTCAATGAAACGCATTTCGACGGTGGTTATGCTGCTGTCCTGGATTTTTCTGGCAGGTTGTGCCGAGACCTCACTTCGGGTCAACGCGCCGTATGCCCCGACCGTAAACCAGAAATTCATCTTTGAAATTGAAAACAAAAGCGCGCTGCCGGATGAGGCGCTCGCGATGTTTCGTGAGGAGCTCACCGACCAATTGATCGCCGCACAACTGCTGACCACCAGCACGGATACCACAGCGAGGCCGCTGCATATCGTGATTGAGATGGCCGGTGCGGACAATATATCAAGCAGCGTTATTGTGAAGGACGCAATCACCGGTGCCGCGTTAGCAAAGTACCAAGTTGAATCACATAATCAGGCACCGTGGGGTAAGCCACGTGGACTGATCGCGGAACACACGGCTAAGTTAGTCAGCTACCTGCTTGAAGGGGGCCGGTCAGCGCCGCGCTAAGTGTGACGTTAAATTCATACTAACTCGGCATTCGAGCGGAACACCGCTTGGCATAAAAATTTTTACACTAGGGTATTTCGTATCATTACAGTGGGCTGCGCAGCGCGCGCAAAATCGAGAGGGTATAGCTATGGGCGCACAGTGGAAAACCAAAATCAAAGAAGCCGCGTCTGGCACAAAGGGCCGGATCTTTACCAAGCTGGCTCGAGAGATCATGGTCGCGGCGCGTGGCGGCGCCGACCCGGACATGAATTCACGCTTGCGCCTGGCAATTGAGCAAGCGAAGAAAGCCTCCATGCCGAAAGACACGGTCGAGCGCGCAATCAAGAAAGGCGCCGGTCTTGACGATGCCGGAGTGAGTTACCAGCGGCTGATCTACGAAGGATTTGCGCCACACAAGGTGCCGGTGATTGTCGAATGCCTGACGGACAACGTGAATCGAACCATCTCCAACATTCGCAGTTTGTTCCGCAAGGGTCACCTCGGCGCCTTAGGTTCCGTCTCCTGGGATTTTGACCACGTCGGGATGATTGAAGCCACGTCGGAATCCCCGACAGCGGACGCCGAGCTCGCAGCCATTGAAGCCGGTGCCCGTGATCTGGAGCCAGGTGAAGAGGGCGCCACAGTGTTTCTCACCGAGCTCACCGATTTAGATGTCGTCACGCACGCGCTGCCGAAGTACGGCTTTGTGGTGCAATCGGCCCAACAGGTTTACCGGGCCAAAAATCCAATGAAGTTAGGCGAAGCGGAGCGCGCCGAAGTTGAGGCGTTTCTGGAAGCGATGGACGCCGATGATGACGTGCAGAATGTATTTGCAGGCTTGGCCGATTAGGGCCGGAGATTGCTGAACATAAAACGACACGACCAGGCACTTAACCGTACCTGGCCGTGATAGTTTTTAGCCTTCCTTGTGGTACCGAATCACACGTTCCACTTCATTGCGTGAGCCCAGAATCACCGGTACGCGCTGATGCAGATTGTCGGGCTTGATATCCATAATCCGTTCGCGACCGGTGCTGCACACGCCGCCTGCTTGTTCGACGATGAACGAGATCGGGTTAGCTTCGTACATCAAACGCAGACGCCCGGGCTTGGTCGGATCTTTCGTATCCTTGGGGTACATAAAAATTCCGCCGCGCGTCAGGATGCGATACACGTCGGCCACCATCGAAGCGATCCAGCGCATGTTGAAATTTTTCTCGCGCCCGCTCGCCTTGCCGCCCTGACATTCACTGATGTAGCGCGACACCGGTGCTTCCCAGAAGCGTTGATTCGACATGTTGATGGCGAATTCCTGAGTATCTTCCGGGATGCTCATTTTTGGATGCGTCAACACAAACTCGCCGATATTGCGATCCAAGGTAAAACCGTTCACGCCATTGCCGGTAGTCAACACCATCATCGTGCACGGGCCGTATAGCGCAAAACCCGCGCAGACTTGCTGCGTGCCCGGCTGCAAAAAGTCTTTCGCGGTCGGCTCAGTGATCTCCGGCGGACAGCGCAGAATCGAAAAAATCGTACCGACGGAAATGTTCACGTCAATGTTCGATGAACCGTCGAGCGGATCAAATACCAGCAAATATTTGCCCTTCGGATATCGCGCCGGAATAGGATACATATCGTCCATTTCCTCTGACGCCATCCCGGCCAAGTGCCCGGCCCATTCATTCGACTTGATCATGATATCGTTGGTGATCACATCAAGTTTTTTCTGTGTCTCGCCTTGCACGTTATCGCTACCGGCACTGCCCAACACGCCGATCAAGCCACCCTGGCTGACCGCATTCGAAATCACCTTGCAGGCAGTCACAATGTCGTTCAACAACGAGGTAAAATCACCTGTTGCACCGCGAATGTGGCGCTGTTCTTCAATCATAAATTGCGTAATTGTGGTTCCGCTATGCATCGCTATTTACCTTTCACGTAGACCAGTTGTTCGAACCGGCAAAAAAATAAAGCGTGGATTCTAGCAAAACTGCCCTGCTTTTTCGAAGTAATTGCTGATTTTTGGCGGCGGCGGCATTTGCGCCCTGCGGGCGCAGCGCTTAGCATGTGCCCTTTCCAATCTCCAAACGTTTTGAGATCCACATGACCCACGCCCCCATCCGTATTGCCACGCGCAAAAGCCCGTTAGCCTTGTGGCAAGCTGAATTCGTGCGCGACAGTTTGCTCCGCGCCAATTCCGGCTTGCAGGTCGAGTTGATCAAAATGACCACCCAGGGCGACAAGATTCTCGACACACCGTTGGCCAAAGTCGGCGGCAAGGGTCTATTTGTCAAAGAGCTCGAACAAGGCATGCTGCGCGGCGATGCTGACCTGGCCGTGCATTCCATGAAAGACGTGCCGGTTGAACTCCCCGCCGGGCTGCACCTGGCTGCGATTTGCGAACGCGAAGATCCGCGCGACGCGTTTGTTTCCAATCACTACGCATCGTTTGCCGACTTACCCCAGGGCGCGCGTGTTGGCACATCCAGCTTGCGGCGCCAGTCGCAGATTCGCGCCAATCGCCCCGACCTTCAGATTTTCGACCTGCGCGGAAATGTCAACACCCGCCTCGCCAAGCTTGACGCCGGAGATTATGACGCAATTATCCTGGCCGTCGCCGGGCTCAAGCGCTTGGGCTTTGACCAGCGTATCCGCGCCGGTATCGCACCGGAAGTCAGCTTGCCCGCCATCGGCCAAGGCGCTGTCGGCATCGAATGCCGTAGCGACGACGCGCGCATCAACGGCTTGCTCGCGAGCCTGAACCACCCGCACACCCGCATCTGTGTTGAAGCTGAGCGCTCCATGAATCTGCGTCTACAAGGCGGCTGCCAAGTCCCCATTGGCGGCTACGCCGTGCTGGAAAATGGCGCGTTGTGGCTGCGCGGTCTGGTCGGCAGTCCCGATGGGTTGCGTGTCATTCGCGGCGAAGTGCGCGGCCCCAGCGCCAAGGCCGTCGAGCTTGGCGTGACACTGGCCAACGACTTGCTGGCACGTGGCGCCGCTGAAATCCTAAAGGAAGTCTACGCACGTGCCTGAGCTTGACCTGCATGGCTA
>JANMQQ010000050.1:0-5895 GCA_031370545.1 Gammaproteobacteria bacterium | reverse complement strand
CGGCAACCACGGTGCCGGGGCACACGCCGCCGGCGCGTACCTGTTCCAGTAGGTCCAGCGCAATGCGCGGCTTGGTGGCGAATTCCACGCCTTCCGGCACGCCGCATTTCTCGCGTCGGCGCGCATCCTGCGCCCAGCCTTGTATGATCAAAACCAATGAAAGCATCGCCTATCGAAGATGAGTAAGCTTTCACGATTCACTGGGGAGGCCGTCCCAGCCTGAGGACCCGTTTTAAACGGGAGCCTGTCGGTAGATTGGCCCCCCGCCCTCTTCGCCCATACCGTGGAGTATCTGAGGCTTCGAGCCTGCATATACAAGGAAGGTAGGCGCATGTGCAGGGTCGGGGAACCGGTGATAGTTTACTTTCTTTAACCCCATGGATACATACACATGATGACCCTTCAACCCCAACAAATTATTCACGCCCAACCATTTTTCGCGGGCATTGACGTCGGCGCGGAGGCCTTGGTACTGGTCATCCGCAACAACGGCACCCCAACCAAGGCACAGACCTTCACCAACACGCCCGCGGACCGCGCCCGGCTGGTGAAGAAGCTGGTCAATGTGCCGGGTATCATCGTTTGTCTGGAAGCGACCGGGATCTATCACTTTGATCTGTCACTCGCCCTGCATGATGCCGGGGTGGCGTTGATGGTGGTTAATCCGAAGGCGTCCCATAACTTTGCCAAGGCGCTGATGAAAAACAGCAAGACCGATGCCGTCGATGCCGAAACCCTGGCCCAATACGCCGAACGGATGGACTTCGTTGCCTGGACACGTCCGTCCGATGCGCACTTGGCTCTGCGCAGTGTCGCGCGCCGCATGGATGCCTTGACGCGTCAAAAGGCCGCAGCCAAAAATCAACGGCATGCATTGACCGTTTCACAAGAAACACCCAAAGCGGTGTTGCGCGATGTCAGTTTGTCCATCTCACAATTGGAGAAACGCATTGATCGCCTCACCCACGAGGCGCGGGTTTTGATCGAGAAACATCCTGCGCTCGAACGGGTGTTTCTGTTGCTCACCGGCATCAAGGGCGTTGCCCAAACCAGCGCCATCGCGCTCATGGGCGAACTCCTTTTGTTACCGCCTGGCTTGTCTCATCGACAATGGGTGAAGTTCGCGGGCCTTGATCCGCGCGCCTTTGATTCCGGCAAAAGCGTTCACAAACAGGCACGGCTGGCCAAGGCCGGTAACCGCTATATTCGTTCAGCCCTGTATATGCCGGCGTTGAGCGCTAAGCAACACGATCCCCATGTGAAAGCTTATTTCCAACATCTCGTGGATCAGGGCAAGAAACCCTTGCAGGCCGTCTGTGCCGTCATGCGCAAACTGCTGCATGCGATCCACGGCATGCTGAAACACGACAAGCCGTTCGATAACACCCGCTTTTATGCGATCCCCACGTAAGCATAATCGTCCGAGAATTACCAAAATTAGGCTTGCCCTGGAACAGAGTATCTACCGCGCTGAGCACGAGAATTGACCCGCAAATTCGCGGCTACACCTTGAACTGCCTGATAACATCCTGGAGATGTACTGCGAGTCGCGCCAGTTCCGCGCTGGCACTGGCCGTTTGCTGAGCACCATAAGAGGTTTGTGTGCTGATCTGGCTGATAGTGGAAATATTACGATTGATCTCTTCCGCCACCAGGCTTTGCTGTTCTACGGCGGCTGCGATTTGCGTACTCATATCGGTGATATTGGCGACCGAGTTGGCGATGGAACCGAGGGCATTGCCCGCTTTAGTCGCCTGCTCCACACTGGCGTGCGCCTGAATACCGCCCCGCTCCATTACCTGCACGGCATCTTTCGCACCCGACTGCAATCGCTCGATCATTTCCTGAATTTCCTGGGTCGACTTATTGGTACGGCTCGCCAACGTGCGCACCTCGTCGGCGACCACGGCAAAACCTCGCCCTTGTTCTCCGGCGCGCGCGGCCTCGATAGCCGCATTTAAAGCCAACAGATTCGTCTGTTCGGCTATGCCCCGGATAACGTTCAACACCATGCCGATATTCTGGCTGTCGCCCGACAATTTCTCGATCACCTGCGAGGCCCTTTCCACGTCCGTGGCCAATACTTCGATAGCACTTATCGCCTGCCTTACTACCAGATCGCCTGACTTTGTTTGCACGTCGGCCTGACGTGCGGCATCCGCGGCCTGTGCAGTGTTACGTGCCACTTCCTGTACCGTAGCGACCATTTCGCGCACTGCGGTAGCAACCTGATCGGTACCGGACTGTTGTGCGCGAATTCCCGCGTCTGTTTGCACGCTGATGGCCGAAAGCTCTTCAGCTGCGGATGCGAGCTGCGCTGCGGAACCCGTCGTTTCACCGATCAGCGCCTGCAGCTTCTTGATAAATACATTGAACCAATGCGATAACTCCCCAAGCTCGTCCTTACTGGACTCGTCGAGTCGCCGCCTCAAATCCCCATCACCCTCAGCAATATCCCGGGTCAGGTCAATGATACGGCGCAGGGGATTATCAATAACTTTCTTTATCAGCCACAAAAGGCCGATGATCAGAAGTGCTATACCGAGTGCGATCATTGAGTGCCACTTGCTTTTCAGTAGAGCTCAGCTGCGACTCAATCAATGCCACTTCTTTCTCAGCGCCAATCGCTACTGTCTTGACGGTATCATCTAACAGGTCGGTAGGTGCCCTATCGATACCTTTCACATATTTATCGGTAGCCTGATACGGGTTGTCACGGGTCGCTTTATATATTGTCAGACCCTCGCGATATTTCGCACCGAGCTCGCTATGCGCACTCAGAAATGCTTTTGCTTTACTTGTGGCCTCGGGGTTACTCACGATCAAGGGTAAAAGCGCCTTGAGGCTCACCTGGGTATCCCGCTCTTCGTCGCCGAAATTCTTTTCGTACTTGTCGAAGGATAACGGGTCATACCCGCGCAGCAGTATGTTCTTCCACTCCTGCACCTGCTTCTTAAAATGCACCTGTGCTTCAAACGCGAGAGTGGTCGCCTTAAGTGAGCGCTCATGTACCTCACTGCTTCCATTTATATAGAGGTGGTACTGCATCGCCTCTACAGCGATCAGTACCAGAAAAAGAGTGATCGTAGTACTAAAGGTCAGCAGTAGTTTGTTGCGTATGGTCATGGAATTACCCTGCAGATCAGACACGATTTATTTCACTTCAGCTATTCATCGCGTAGGTTATCGACATATCCGTCGTCATCATTAAATTACCCAGGCTGGGTCTACGCCTGCGGATCTCGCCTGTCACCGGCCATTTCAATATACCCGCTCCTTCGGCAAAAACGTCTCGACGGTCAGCGGCTTGAGTCGCACCGGTTTAAAGTCAAGCTTGCGACCCTCCTTGGAATACAAGGTGTGTTTTAGCCATTTCTGGTCGTCGCGTTTGGGGAAATCCACGCGCGAATGCGCGCCGCAGCTTTCTTCGCGCGCGAGTGCGGAGCAGACGGTGGCGAGCGCGACGTCGACCAGGTTTTCCAGTTCCAGCGCTTCGATGCGCGCGGTGTTGAATATATTGCTGTGGTCTTTTAAGCGTACGTCTTGTGCGACCGTTGATGTTCAGCGCGTCGGAGCCGCACACGCCCTCGCCGCAGGAATGCCGGAAACTCAAACTCTCGTCACACGCTTTGATTTCGATCAGCGCATCGCGCAACATCATGTCCGAACGAATCTCCGCGAGCGCATGCTCCTGCATGCGCTCGCGGCATCGGTTTCTGGGTTGTAGCGGTAGATCAGGAATTTCACTTAGGTAGCGCCCTTGGTGGCTAACCCCGTTTGCCGTGCTTGGTGAACTCGCGCATCAACGCGCTGGTGCGACGTGATTCATCCATATCGAGAATGACCTCGTTGCACGCCGGGCAATAGTCGCCGGAGACCGCCGGAATGGTGGTCGATTCGCCTTTGTAGGAGTAGGGCATGTCGCGGGTGTCATGCACCAGCGCGGCACCACCACACACGGGACATTTCATGTTCATAGCACCTTATTACGCGGCGACAATTTCCAAGCCGTTTTTCTGCACCAGATGCAGCAGCTTAAGGGCGGTGCCGGTAGGCCGCTTTTGACCGATTTCCCACTTCTGTACCGTCGAAACGCTGGTATTCAGCAGTGCGGCGAAGACCGCCTGGCTGACATGGTAAGTCTGGCGGATTTTTTTAATTTCTGCGGGCTTCAGCGGCTCAACGGGTGGCAAACACAACCGATCAAATTCCCGTAACGTGATCTGATCCATCACGCCCGCGTCAAACAGGCCCTTGGCCGTTTCGTGCACCGCCTCAAGAATTGCTGATTTCTTTTTACGCATCGCAACAGACCTCTATCAGTTCGTCGGCACGCTGAGCTTTGTCTAAAGCTGACGGCGTCAGCGATAGCAAATGCGCCGCAAGTTTCTTCAATGCATCGGCTTCGTCCTTGTCGATGTTACTGCGTTCGTTCTTTGGAAATCCGTAAACGAAAATCCATCGGTTACCCTTATTAGTCGCCACCAGAGTGCGAAATCCACCGCTTTTTCCCTGACCGGGTCTGGCAACACGTTTCTTCACGAGCCCGCCGCCCAAATCGGCGTCGTAGAGGCCCTCCGCCATTTCACGCACGGCCACGCAGAGGGCGGGTGTGCTAAGTCCATGCTTTCTCGCCCAGCGTTCAAACCACCGGGTTTTGTAGATCGACATTCTTACCTCCCTTCTGCCCCCATCAGCAATGTAGCACTAAGTGCTACATTGCTGCAAGCCGTTGTCGGCTGCTATTCATGCAGTGGCGTTAATTGGAGTCTGACCCCATTAGAGACTGCTGAGGCGCGCAATTTGATCGGGCGAGTGAAGCCTGCAATGTCTCCATACGTTGAAGCGCGTGAAACCCTAGAAGTGACATTGTTGCAGCACATTCCCCAATACCGAACCACAGATACTGGAGACCTGCCAGACGGCTGCATGACGAGATCACGACTGTGAATGCCTCCGGCTCGGTATGTCCGTAGGTCATCCACGTTCCAACACTTGGATGCACGAAATCGCAGAGCTGACCGTAGATTGTTCGAACTTGCCCGTTCATTGGCGTTGGCTTGCTATCCCTCTCAGCTGGCTCTGTCAGCGTTTGCAGTAGGCTCGTCTCCAGAGAGTCAATGAACGCCATGACGCTTGGCGTGCTGTCAGGGCCTTTTTGGGATTCTCGTTTCTTCTGGTTGCGCAGAAACGTTTTCAGCTGTTCGCGGGATTTCTTCCCTCTAGCGTTGTCCCACGCCTCCCATTCGAATCTACGCCCATATAGAGACCGGTCGACATTTTTCAGAAGTGCTGCCAAATCGCCCGCGGATGCTCGGAATTTGGCCTCATAGTACGTAGCCGCGCCAGCAGTCTCTAGCGCCGCGCGCACTGACTGGGCGACCGACAGTGTTCGTTGGTCGGATAACGATTCAACAATCTCTGTCAGGTGGGCGCCGAGGCGGATACCTAACAAGTGGCGGGTGATAGCCAGCTTGTGTTGGACAATCTGCGTATCATCATGCAGGTCTTCGCCCCTTATTCGAAAGTCTCTTGTCGGCGCACCAAACTGTTCGACAAAGAGGCGCAAAGTTGCTTCGAGCGTTGTTATTGACTTTTCGAGCGCGGGATTAGCAAACGTTAGCTTTGCAGCTAGTTCGTGGTTCACGGTTGCGGGGCGTAGGTCCGACCCAGACGACGAATTATTCTTCATGGCACGCCAAGGTACTCGGTCTTCATGAGGTTCGCTATAGACGGTTACGCGGCTATAGTAAATAGGTAGAGTAGAGAACAGGCGCCTGCCTGCCCTCCCTCATCAAACCGTGCATGCGGTTTTCCCGCACACGGCTTTCCGATGTTTTTCATACCAAGGCATGCGCCGTTTTCCAGCCCGCTCCCGCAGGAACCTTGTACAGC
>JANMQQ010000049.1:0-2010 GCA_031370545.1 Gammaproteobacteria bacterium | reverse complement strand
CTTATTACTTACGGTGTGGTGGATTCATTCATAACGGCCGTTCAAGCGCCTGCTTTACCGGCCAGTTTTTTTCCCAATTCAGCGCCGTGCGCATGATCTTGGCCTTGAAATCAAAGGCGATCTTTTACTACCAGTAGAAATCCACTCAGGCGCGGCGAAGGCTGCGGTGTAAAGCCCGCCAGGTTGTTGCTCATAAACTGGATCATCCAGTTCCCGTCGCGCTCAACCCTGAAATTCACACTGCCATCGGGATGTCGCGTGATATGCGACATTTCTACACCGTGATACTTGTGCTGCAAAACTTCGTCTTCCCCCGAACCCGTGGTACTCGTATACACCACAAAATTGAGCAGATGGGATCCTTGGGCATAGCGTTCACTGGATATCGTACTCACTTGAACCTCCGTGTTATTTCATACAGCGCGATTGCACATGCCGTCGCCACATTCATCGATGAATTCATCCCGCGCATCGCGATGTGCACGGTAAGATCGCAGCAGTCCAGCAGCGCCTGCTTGATCCCGGTACCTTCGGCCCCGACGATCAGGCAGATTTTTTCCATTCGTGAAAAATCGATGGTGCGCAAATCCACGCTGCGCGACGTGATTTCCAGACCAATGATCGTATATCCGGAACGCTTAAGGTCGTTCACCATGCCTACGGCGTCGGCACGATATTCATGGTCGACGTAGTGTTCCGTCGAACGCGACGTCTTGACCACCTTGCGATTGGATGGCAGCGGCGACACGCCGGTCAGGTACAGCTTTTCCACTCCCAGCGCATCGCACAGGCGAAACACGCTGCCGACGTTCATCGGCACGTCAAAGTCGTCAACTAGCACCGTGACGAGAAACTTCTCAACCGGGTGTTGACATTCGCGGTGCGACAACTGCCGGTGGGTGGATTCAGTGTTTTTGTACACCATGGCTTCGGCTTCCGACATTTCGTCGCGCTTAAGCATATCAGCCGTGCGCGAATCGTTGCCGACTTCGGTCTGGCGTATGCCGGTAACGTGTCCAACGTAACCTGAATCATAGCGGGTGACTGACATTGTTTTTCCTTAACTTGCGATGCACCAGTGCGTGCGGGTTCAAGTTGCGGCCGCACTCATAACGGCAGCTCACGCGCCCGCCTTACCCGCCAGCTTTTTCTCCCAATTCAGCGCCGTGCGCACAATCGCATCCAGGTCATCGAAGCGCGACGCCCAGCCCAGGACTTCACGAATGCGTGTAGTTGCGGCGATCAGCGACGGCGGGTCGCCGGCACGGCGCGGCTGCTCTTTGATATTGAGCCGCACACCGCTGATCCGCTGCACCGCGTCCAATACTTCGCGCACGCTGTAGCCGTGGCCATAACCGCAGTTGAACGTCACGGATGCGCCATTGTTGCGCAGATAATCGAGCGCTTTCAGATGCGCACTCGCCAGATCTTCCACATGAATATAGTCGCGCACACCGGTGCCGTCCGGGGTGGCGTAGTCGGTGCCGAAAATGGAAATCGACGCGCGCTTGCCCACCGCGTGTTCGCAGGCCACCTTGGTCAGCAAGGTGGCGTTGAGCGTGGACTGGCCGATGCGGCCTTCGGGATCGCAGCCCGCCACGTTGAAATAACGCAGCGAAACATGCCGCAGCGCGGTGGCAGCGGCGAGGTCGCGCAGCATCCATTCAGTCATCAGTTTTGAGGTGCCGTACGGATTGATCGGAGCCAGCGGCGTGTCTTCCGAGGCGAATTCGCCCACAGGCATGCCATACACCGCCGCCGTCGACGAAAAAATGAAGTGCCGCACATTGGCATTTGCGCAGCTCTCGAGCAGGTTGCGCGAATTGCAGGTGTTGTTGCGGTAATACTTGAGCGGGTCAGACACCGACTCGGGCACGATGGTGTGTGCCGCGAAATGCAGCACCGACTCGATATTGTGTTCCTGCAGAATGCGGCTGACCAAGTCCATGTCGCCGGTGTCGCCGACCACCAGCGTGCCATTCAATATTGAATCCCTGAAGCCGGTCGACA
>JANMQQ010000048.1:0-4705 GCA_031370545.1 Gammaproteobacteria bacterium | reverse complement strand
TTGGGCACGCCACGCGTGATAGAACAGACCGACACCAATAAATCGATAAATACATACATCATGTCGGCAATGGATGCGGATGGCACCGGTGCTGGTGTCGCAGGAGAGCAGGTGACCCTGCATTTCTGGCCAACAACGTATTACACCGGTGTGTGGTGGGACGAATTTGACGCTACTTCAATTAGCTCTGTTCACATTTGGCGACTGTACTACTCAGGCATATTTTCGAACGAAGATCGGGATGAGGACACTATCCTGGACCCTGGTGAAGATGTGAATGGTGACGGTGAATTAAATCCCCCGAACTCTACGGCGGGTGTCGCACCGAGCTTGGTGACAACGATTGCGGACGGAACAGCACCGTTTAATTATATTTATCTGAAAGACTACGCAGAATGGCTCGTGGTGCGTGCTACCGCTTCAACGCGCGTGCTTGGCACGGAAGCGACCACCAGCACCTACTTCACGCCCTCGGTATTAAAAACAGAGTACGACCAGGGCCTACTCCATAACTCACCGTTCCAGCTTATCCTGGAAGCGAGGCTGACTGGGCCAAACCAATACATTGCGATGTATCCGGGTACGACGATTCCCTGGCAAATACAGAATATTTCTTCGAAAGGGAACGATAGCGCGACCCCAACTGTGGGTGCCATGAGCGGAAGAAATTACCTGATTCCCTCAACGGCGGCCGCTGGAACGACGTTGCCCGTGTCAATAAAAACAGTTGATAACGTCGACTCGTGGCGTTCGCTTAGTTTTCCAATGTATGTTCGGATAATACCGTAGTCGTGAATTGTTAATATTTTGTGGAAGGGGCGGCGGTGAGGCGCCCCTTTTCTGTAACTTGTAATACCTATGGCATTGTATTCGTGGCGCTGTAAATCAACTATTTTTTGCTTTTCCCACCCCCTCGCAACTGTTCCACCTGCACCACCACCTCATTCAACTCGTCTTCCGCCTTGCGCAGAAGTTCCGGGTCTTTAGAGTTTTTGTATTCGGTCAGCGCGATGAAAACAGCGGCCGGGTGAATGACGGCGTGGTAGTAGCCCATCGCTGCGTCGGTGTGCGCCAGATTGCCGATGTCGATGCCGTTGCGGCGTAGGTAGTCGCCGTTGTGCCAGGCGGTTTCGATGGCATCCAGGGTCAAGTGTTTCATGCGTTCGGAGTTGAGCACCAGCAGGTGCATCATTTTGCGGCGGGCAGGATTTTCTTCGGCGTATTTTAAAGCGCCTTCCACGGCGAGGCGGATCAGTTCTTCCTGCTGCGCGATGACTTTGTCGATGTCCTTAATTTTACCTTTTTTTACGGCACTTGCGGCTTGTTTGGCGACGTCGATGTAATTGTCAACGTCCATTGCATAAGCGGGAGATGCGACGAACAAGCAGGCGACGGCGACGCTTAATCCCTGCGCGATCATTTTCATTGTCATGTCTCCTTGCTGCTAAAAGTCGACTTGCAGGCGTCCTGCAATCACTGTGGTGCTGGCGACTACCGTGCCGGTAGTGTGGTCGAACATTTTGTTTTTGATGGTTTGATAATCCATGGCGATATGGACGCTGTTGTTGACTTCATAGCTTACATACGCCTCGATCCAAGTATCTTTGGTCAGGGTTTTAGCGTTGGGGGTTTCAGCGCAATAACCCACGCCGACAGTAAAATCGTCACTGACGATGGCTTGGCCTCCGAGACTAAAGGCCGTTTTCAACGAACCGGCAAGCTCCTCCTCGGTAGTGCCCGCAGGCGGAGTCGTTGGCAGGGTTTTATTTCCATAGCGCACAAACACAGCGTATTGATCGTTAAAATTTCGGTCGGCACTCAGTGCCATGCCGCTGGTTTCGTTGGTGTTGCTTTTCCAGGTGACGAAACGCAGGTTGGTTGCTGCGTCGTCGGCTCCCATGACCAGGCCCACTTCGGCGATTGCAAATGTATGACCGAACGTGCCGGAATAGTCTTTGGCATCTTCAAACAGTCCGCCTTGCAGTGAGATGTGTTTGCCGAACGTCGTGCTGAGACGGATGCCGCCTGGGTAAGCGTGAATTGCTCGATGGCCAGGGACATCAATGGCAGAATTATTGAGAAACGGGCGACCTAAAAATTGTCGAGTCTGGTCACTCGCGACAGCGTTGTTATCGAAATAGCGTTGCGGGCTGAACATTCCAACAGTAACCGTCACCGAGTTGGTTAGGGGCGCTTCATAAAACGCTTCTGCGATACGCGTATCGGAAAACCCTTCGTCGTAGGTTGCATCACCGAGCTTGCCGCCAGTAGCACCTTCATAATCGGCATTGGTGCTGGGCAGCGGGTCGTAGCCTTGGGAATGATTGAGATACAACAACGCTTTGCCATCAAATACGCCTTTTTCCAGAAACAAGTCGGCTGACAAGGCTGAGCCAAAATTCCCGATGTTCGGGTCACTGGTGGTAATTTTTTGTACCACGGTAGTGATGCCGCCCGAAACGTAAAGCTCAGACTCCTTTCCTTTTCCGCTAGCGGCGAATGCCAAGCTGGACGAAGCACATAGGCCGATGATCGCGGCGGCAGATAAATTGTCAAGCAGCGCACGTGTGGCTGATATTTGCATAGACTGCGATTCCCCTGATGCTGTTTTACCCGCGAGCGCCTGCGGCGTGGGTTATTTTAGAGTGCAGGTTACGCAAGAGCCACCTTGTCGGCCACAATGCGTGTCTCGAATCGGTGATGAATGCGCGGATTTCAGCGCAGCTATCCGCGATACTGCGCGCGATTCCGCTCAAGCTGTAGTGAGCACGTATCTCACAAAACTACCCATTCTGCATCTGACAAAAAATAAAAATCGTAATGAGAACAGTAAGTTAACTAACCATTTCGGCGCTTGAACAAAAGCTTGGCACAGAAGCTGAGATAACCGGTCAAGCACTTGCGTCGCTGTGCAAGGCTTCGCCAGGCAACACGAATACAACGACCTTAACTTTCACACACAACGGAGACACGACCATGCCTACACCCGCCTATATGTCCATCGAAGGAACCAAACAAGGCAACATCACCAAGGGCGCCTTCACCGAAGCCAGCGTCGGCAACATCTATGTCGAAGGCCACGAAGACGAAGTTCTGGTGCAAGCGTTTGATCACAGCATCTTGATTCCGCGCGATCCGCAAAGCGGCCAGCCGACCGGCCAGCGCGTGCATCAACCGCTCAGCATCACCAAGGTGTTCGACAAAGCTTCCCCGCTGATTTACAACGCGCTGACCTCGGGCGAGAAGCTCACCAAGTGCAAAATCAAGTGGTATCGCACCTCGGTCAGCGGCACGCAGGAACATTACTTCACGATTGATCTCGAAGACGCGATCATTGTGTCCGTGGTTGCCAGCATGCCTAATTGCCAAGACCCGGCACAAGCGCACTTCACGCACCTTGAAAAGGTGAGTTTCACCTACCGCAAAATTGCCTGGACGCACGAAGCAGGCGGCACCCAGGGTATGGACGACTGGCGCACGCCGAACAAGTAAGTAAGGCTGTTGAACCTTCCGCCGACTCCGTCGGCGGAAGGTTATTAATCTGCAACTAAATTAAAATTCGAGACGCACAATGAAAAGCCCGTTTGGCGATGCAGGCGATGCCCGCTTCATGGCGACCAATCCGCTAGAAGGTGCAGACCCGGCGCAGTTGCGCCGCTTACTTGCCTCACGCGCCGAATTTCCCGATCTTAGTCGGTTGAGCGACGCGCAAGTGCGCGCACATGTCACAGCATTCTGGAACGACGGAAAGCTTCCGGCAGGGCGACTGGAAGATTTCCCTGCCGGGCCGTTTGTGATTGCCGGAATTACAATTGAGCCCGAGGTCCCGGTTGTACCGGTACCCTCGAAGAAGAACGAAGCTCCGAAAAAGGATGAGCAGAAATTTAAACTGATTGAAGTCACGCTGGGTGCAGCGCGTGACCAGCTTGTCAATCTTGCTTCTGTGCCTAAAGACGCGACGCTCGGTCGCAGTGTGGTGGTAACAGCGAAGCTCGATCAGAAGAAAAGCGGTGTGACCGTATATTTTGCTGTTGAAGCCGGGAAGGATAATCGCACCAGTCTCCCCGCCGATCTGCAGGCCAAGATTAAAAAATCCGCGACAACGAATGCGGATGGAATTGCGCAGGTGCAGATGGATCTGTCCCGCTTTGGTGGAGACAAATTTAAGGCGCTCGCCTCGCTACAGGAGAAGGTGGCGCCCGCCGATGGCGGCACGGTCAAATCTGCTGAAGTGACCGTATGGCGCAAGATGAATTATCAAATCACCGCCGACAAAGGCGCAAAGTTACCGGGTCGTGACAAAACTTTTACGGCGTTCAAGAAGACGTTTCTCGACATCAAAGAAGTCGACGAAAACATTATTCAGTACAGCGACATTAAGGATCTTAGCTTTCATCCATTTTGGCAGTTTCGCGTCGACCTGAACGCCAGCGCAGGCGGTGACGGTGACCGTAACGTGGTGTGCGTCGGCGACCACAATAAAGACAAATTTTACGCGCTGTTCGAAAAGCCGAAGCAAGAACCTACCGCGCATCTGATCATGTGCGACGCACAGTGGGATCCGATCACGGGGCCAGAAAGTACCTATAGCCTGGTGCAGCGAACAACCGATCAACCACAATGGAACGCAACAAAAAACAAGGCGCTTGGAGTATTTAACCCGACGCTCAACGGCGCAGGCCTCGTGCAGTCCAGCCGCTGGTCG
>JANMQQ010000039.1:0-8532 GCA_031370545.1 Gammaproteobacteria bacterium | reverse complement strand
TTCATCGGTTCGTTCTCCCACCTTTTCAAAATCGACCTGGAGGGTGTTTTATGCATCTGCGGATTAATTCACTCGTGGCCTGGGCCGCACTGACGCTTGCTGGACCGGCGTTGGCCTGCGACGGCATCGTCACCCTCGGCGAAGGTGCTGCACAGATTACAACCACCGTTCCTAACGCGTCCGTCGGCAACACCTGCCTCAATGACCTCATCATTGACACCACGGCGGAAGGTGCGAACTATGGCAATCATGGCGTATTTGTCGAGACCGTCGCCGAGCTCGCGCACGAATGGGCGGAAAAACGCATCATTACCAAAAAACAGGCGGTCCAACTGGTTGTGGCCGGGGCGCGCTCCGCAGTCGGCAAAACCATGCGGGTGCGCGTCATCGCCTTCAACGACTTTCATGGCAACATCGACGGGGCGAACCTGAATTTCACCAGTGCGGCCGACAATATCCCCACGCGCACTCCGGCGGGCGGGGTGGACTATATGGCCGGTCTGGTGCAGCAACTCAAGACCGGCGCGCTCAACAGCGTCGTGGTTTCAGCCGGGGACCTGATCGGCGCCAGCCCGTTGAACTCGTCGTTGTTCCACGACGAGCCGGCGATAGAAACCATGAACCGGTTGGGTCTTGACTTCAACGCGGTCGGCAATCACGAATTCGACGAGGGCCGCGACGAACTGCTGCGCATGCAGCACGGCGGTTGCCATCCGACCGACGTCAACTCCTGCCAGGGCGCCGTGGTCGGCACGCCGGTTCCGTTTGAAGGCGCGAAATTCGATTTCCTCGCCGCCAACGTAGTGGACAGCGCCAGCGGCAATACCTTGTTTCCAGCCTACGGGGTCAAGAATTTCAAAGGCAACCGCGTCGCCTTCATCGGCATGACTTTACAAGCCACGCCGTCCATCGTCACGCCGTCGGGTGTCGCGGGGCTCGAATTTCGTGCCGAAGCTGACACCGCCAATGCCTTGATCAAAAAACTCAAGAAGCGGCACGTTGAATCCATCGTCGTGCTCATCCATGAAGGCGGAGTGCCGGTGTCCGGCACCAGCATCAACGGTTGCAGCGGAATCGCCGGTCCCATCGTTGATATTGTCGGCCGTCTCGACGACGCCGTCGACCTGGTTGTGTCCGGCCACACGCACCAGGCTTACAACTGCCGTCTGCCCAACAGCGCGGGTCGTGACATTCCAGTCACCAGCGCCGGTTCCTTCAGCCGGTTGATGACGAGTATTGATATGACCATCGACACCAAGACCGGTGACGTGGTCGAGGTAAACGCTACCAATACGTTAGTCGACCGCAACAACATGTTAGGCGCCGCGCAACCCATCGTGCCGGTCGCCGCGATCAGCAACATCGTCGCGGGCTACAACACGCTCGTAAATCCCATCGCCAACCGCGTGATCGGCTCCATTACCGCCGACATGACACGTACCCGCACGGCCGCTGGTGAATCCGCGCTGGGTGATGTGATCGCCGATGCGCAGTTGGCGGCGAGCGCCCCATCCAATAAAGGTGGATCAGTGATTGCGTTCATGAATACCGGCGGTATCCGCGCCGACCTCTCCTTCGCCGCCAGCAGCGCGGGCGAAGGCGATGGCAACGTCACCTACGGCGAATCCTTCACCGTGCAGCCGTTCGGCAACAGCCTGGTGGTGAAAACACTCACCGGCCAGCAGCTCTATGACCTGCTGAACCAGCAATGGGCCGCAGGCCAGTTTGCCGATGGCGGACGGACGTTGCAGATTTCCAATGGCTTCACCTACCGCCACACCTTCGTGCCAAACGTCAGCCCGCTGGGCGCAAACTATGTGTGTGACGGTTCAGTGATGCTCAACGGCACACCGATCAACAAGGCAGCGAACTATCGCGTGACGATGAATTCCTTCCTCGCCACCGGCGGCGACAACTACACCATATTCAACCTCGGCACCGGCCAGCTCGGCGGCGACGTGGATTTGGATGCAATGGAAGCGTACTTCGTTGCCCACTCGCCGGTGGCGCCCGGTCCGCAGAATCGCATCCAGCAGGTGGCGGTTTGCAATTAGGTGGGTGTGAAGGTATTGCGACACAAACCGCAGGCCCCTTGTTTTAGATAGGCATCCTCAAGGAGAACCACAATGAAAAAAGTAATTCGTATTCCAGTTTTTGGGGAAGCGTTTCGGCGGGCATCTGTCTTTATCGCTTTAGCGCTAACGATAATTAGTTTTAATAGCGCTTTAGCTGCGCCGTTACTGATTGCTCCATTCGATAACCCGACATTTAGCACCGCTGACGCGCAAGGCGCGTGGATACCGGAAGTCGCCGCCTGGACCGGCGCGACCGCTATTTCGGCGGGAGATTCGGGCGGGTGGGGTAACGAACATGCCATGGTCATATCCTGTAATACGGCAGGAGTCGCCGACCGCTGCAATTCTGATCATGCATTCAGTAGTCCGACCGATTTTTCCGTCTACAAGGAATTCCAACTCGAAATTTTCGTCCCCAATCCTGATGCAATTGGGCCTGTGAGTCTGTATATCGAGTCCGCGCCCCAATGGCAGAAGTACTACTTGAATTCATTTCCAACAAAGAGAGGATGGCAAATCCTAACGTTTCGTATACAGGATTTCTCTCTAGGAGGGCTAGGAGGGGGTGGAGCGCAGCCGTCCAATTGGGAGCAAATTTCTAAGATTCGCCTAACTCTTTGGGAAGGTACCAACACCGACACTGGTAATAATGATATTGCGATACGCGCGTTCCGTGCTGTTCCACGGAGTGCCGTAGCGCTCGTCAAGGATTTCCCTAGCGGGAACAACATCTATGACCAAACCAGCAAGCTGCTTACAGACGCCTACATCGCGCACGAAATCATTTCCGTCGCCGACATCGAGCGGGGTTATCTAAAAGCCGCCAAGATGGTGATTCTGCCAAACAACAGGGGTCTACCGGATACGGTGCTGACCATACTTGAGAACTATGTCGCTGCCGGTGGGCGGATCATGGCGAATCATTCCATTGATGTACGCGTGCAAAGCTTGCTTGGGGTCACGGTGGGTGCATATACACCAGGGCCACCGGGCCAGTTTGCTTCATTCCAATTCTTCGATCCGATCATTCGCAACTTACCGTCGCTCGTCCTGCAAAACTCTTGGGCGACAATGCAAGTCGTAACCGGCAATCCGCTGCGCAATCCCCGTGTCATTGCGAACTGGAACGACTACAACGGTGCCGCGGGACCGCCGACGTGGATCGCAAGCGACACCGGCCTCTATATGTCACATGTGTTGCTGAATGACGATGCCACTACCAAATCTAAAATGTTACTGAGCCTGCTGAGTCACTACCTGCCCCAGCAAGGGCCGGAATCCTCGAGCACGTCAATCGCCGATATCGGGCGAGTGGGCAAGTACACAGACTATGGCGAGGCGGTGGCAGGCATTCGCGCGGGCGAAGCGCAATTACCGAGCGGGCGCGTGGCCCAAGTGGAAGCCGCACTTACCAATGCCGAAGCGCTGCGCAATTCCGCACTGCAAGCGCAGAACGAAGCGCGTTACGCCGACGCGGTGGAACACGCCAAGCAGTCCAGGCCCTTTATGCGGGAAGCGTACATTCTCGGTCAGGCCGCCGGGTCGGCGAGCGAGTTCCGTGCGGTTTGGAGTGATACGGGTGCCGGTCCCTATCCGGGCGATTGGGCGCGTTCCATTGGACTACTAGCAAACAATGGCTTCAATGCCGTGTTTCCCAACGTTGCCACTGCGGGTATTGCCGATTACGCGAGCAACTATCTGCCACGCTCCGCTAGTTTCGCTGCCTTTGGTGACCAGCTCAGTGCGGTCGTCACTGCCGCACACGCGGCTGGTATAAAGGTGCATGCGTGGGATATTACGTGGGGAATGCAGGGTGCACCGCAGTCGTGGATCGATGCGCTTGGGTCGGATCGCCTGATGCAAGAGGTGAGTGACGCTTCCGGGCAGCTGTTGCTGCAACCGCTTGCGAACCCCAACTGGTTAAGCCCATGTGACGACCAAAATCGCGCGTTGATTAAAAACGCGCTGATCGAAATGGCGAGCAACTATGAGATCGACGGACTTCATCTCGACTATATTCGAACCAGTGGTGGTACGACCCCCTACGAACTGAGCTGCAAGGCGCGCTTTGAAGCTGAGACTGGAAATCTTGTAGCAAACTGGCCGACCGATGTATGGACCGGTGCTCTAAGGATCGCCTACAACGCGTGGAAGCCGACCATCATCACGAGTTTCGTCAAGGAGGTTCACGATGCGTTGATTCCTGTGAATGCAGCTAAATTGCGTCGCGGCCAACCGCGCGTCATCTTGTCGGCCGCAGTCAGTTCCGATCCGAAGGCCGGTCGAGATGCAAATGCGCAGGATTGGCCGCAGTGGATTGCGCAGGGTGCAATCGATGTGCTGCATCCTATGAACTATATGACGGATCTCAAGGAGTTCAACTACGCTCTGGCCAATCAGGCGGCCGAAATCGCGAATCGCGTGCCATTTTATCCCGGCATCGGCATTTCCGGTGTCTTGAGTAACGACGAGATGATCGCACGCTCGATCGCCACCCGCGGTGATAATCCAAACGGGATCAACACGGGGGGGTTCATCCACTATAGCTTTGTAGTCGGCGATTTCGCCACCGGGTTCTTACCCGCCTATGGCAGCGGCATGACCTCCAACAAAACCGCGCAGGCGACGGACTTGGCCATCACGGCGTCCACCGGTGCCGGACCGGCGCTGTCCGGAAACCCCTTCACGTACACGCTCACCATCACCAATCAGGGACCCGACACCGCAACGGGTGTGGTGCTGAACGATTGGCTGCCAGCCGGGGTAAGCTTGGATTTCGTCGCCATGAGTCAAGGCAGTTGCACGACGGGTGCGAACATTCGCTGTGATATCGGTTCGTTGTCGAACGGCGTCGGCGCGACCATCACGTTTACCGTGACGGCGGCGACTGACGGCGAGTATCGCAATGAGGCCAGCGTAACCGGGGACGGTACCGATCCTCGCACGCTGGATAACGCGGCCACGGCCACCGCAACGGTTGTCACGCTCGACCTCGTGCCCACCGTCCTCACCGTAACCCCATCGGGTACCACTCTGGTGATCAACGATGCGGTCAGCAATCAAGGAAGTGGGACTGCGGGTACGTTCGACATCGCCTATTACTTGTCGAGCGACGCCACCTATCAAGCCGGCACCGACATTTTACTTTGCGGCCGCAGCGTCACCAGCCTGCCAGCCGGGACCTCGAACCCCGCGAGTGGAACCACGACCAGCACCTGCGCGGTACCGAGTGTAGGTGCAGGGAGCTACTATGTTATCGAGGTCGTCGACAGCGGTGCCAGTGTCATCGAGAGCAACGAAAGCAACAACACGTGGGCAACGGCCATCGCAATCAACGGTATCGACCTGGCACCCAGCGCTGTCAGCGCCACGCGCTCGGGAACGACCAAGATCCTGATGAACGAAACGGTAACGAATCAGGGCAACACCAAAGCCGGTAGTTTTGCGATTCGTTATTTTCTCTCGACCGACACACGGTACGACGTCGGCGACCTCCCTCTTGCCAGTAGCTCGAGCGGTACGGGGACTTGCGGTCGCAATCCATCGTCACTGGGGGCCGGGCAAAGTATCCGCGTGAGTAACAAGACCTGCTATAAACCAAGGAGTGCGATGGCGGGTGTGCCCTACTACGTGCTGGTGCTTGACGACGCCAACAACATGGTGAGCGAGTACAACGAAGCGAATAATGTTGGCGTCAGTACGACAACCCTCCGCTGGTAGACATCGACTAAAGCAAATGACGAACGATTCCGCTGTGCGCCATTAGTGTAGTGTTTTATTTCCTTACCCCTTCCTAATTGGGAAGGGGTAACTTAACCTTCGGAAGAATTTTCAGCCTTGATCGGCATCGCGTTGCCCGTTGGGCTCGCGGTCAAACGTTTGTCATATCCCTCGGTTAGCGTGGCGATTTCAACCTGTCTTGTCCGCGCTCACACACTGCACGAGTGTTATCGCCATGCGCACACTCTCAAAATTGTCAATGTCGCGCACGTTGTGTGCCGGTCTGTTCGTTGCCGCCACGGGCCCACTGCATGCCGCTCTGCCGAATAGCGTATCGGCCGGTGATGTCACGTCAGATTCGGTGGTGCTATCTGAAGATGACGCAATGATCCTATTAACGGTGTTACTTCTAATGCGACGGTCTTGACTTCAACATCGCCGGTAATCATGAGTTCGACGAGGGTCGATGAGCTGCCCAACGGCGTGGGTCGTGACATTCCGGTCACCAGCGCCGGTGCGTTCAGCCGGTTGATGACGAGTATCGATATGACCATCGACACCAAGAGCGGCGACGTGATCAGGGTAAACGCCGCCCACTCGCCGGTGGCGCCCGGAGCGCAGAATCGTATCCAGCAGGTGGCCGCTTGCAGCTGACATGAAGATAAGGCATGCGGCACGACGTTTGTTCGGCGTGCCATACGAACAACCGTAGAATAATCTGTGCTACACGCATTCGTCACAGCTAGGCCGACGGCGTGTAAAACCAAACAGACTCAACGCCGCCGCCAGTAACGGCAGCGCGGCCGGTACAGGTACGGCTGACAGCGTGACGATGGACGGGGCGCCGAAACTTGCATCGAACGTCGTGGCCGATACATTGCCGCCCGGCATCACTTCGAATTGCAAAATTGTACCGGCAGGATCGACGCTGGCCAGGGGGTTGTAAAATGTATCGAGTAATGCCAGCGAGAAACGTGTGCCGGAGCCTGACAAGGCCGTTTCGTACGCGCCACTAAAGTTGATCGTAAAGTCAAACAGGTTGCCAAAGGTCACGGGCTGCAATACTGCATTGAATGCCGTGCCATTGGAAAAATTCAATGACCCGGGCAAAGCGCCCAGCACATTGCCGTCGACCACTGCGCCAGAGTTCAGGGTCGAATCGCCGCCGAATCCATTTAGCAGCGCAGTTGCTGACGGCGCAGTGGTGTCGCCTGGATTGAATTGCAGATCGAGAAAGCCTGTGCTGCTGGCCAAAGAGGATGTATCGACGCTGACGTGATACATCGACGCTGCCGATGCGTGCGTAAACGGCTGTAACAGGGCCAGTGCGAAGATGACGGTTACGAACCATCGCTGATACTTTTGCATGATATTTCTCCTGTTGATGAAGTGAGTTGGTATTCAATTCCTCCCCTCCTCGAGAATGAGGAGGGGAGTCAATACGTGCTGCCTTGTTTCTAACCCGCTTGTCCTCTGGGATATCCGCGCCTGGATTAAAACGTTCCCGAATACACTCGCTTGCTGTAGCTGATAGGTGCCTGCGCTGGATTGCTGAATTGCACCGGCACAGTTACCGATGCGCCCGGTGTCAAACCGCCCGGAGCCAGGCTGAGGTACGGATTTCCCGCATGGGTTCCGCTTGCATTGACCCACGTCACACCCGCACTGAGGCTTTGCAGTTCGAGCTGCAGTGGCCCGCTGATCGCACTCGCGCTGGTGTTGGTCACGGTAATTGTGCCCTCGTAAGTTTGCGTTTTGCGCTTGTAAGTCAGTCCCGAACTGTAGGTTGACACCTGGCCCGTTACATCCACATAGGCCGGTTGTGCCGCCAGCGATACACGTGCGACTTCGGGTTCGTGATCGCTGGTCTGAGTTGCGTACTCGGAATTCACATGCACGATGTCGTATTCCGGCGCCGCGGTGGTTGCCAGATGCGCGCTCACCAGAATGTGGTCAAGAACTTGCGAGTTGCCTTCGTACACATAGGTGTAGCGCTCGCTGGCCGGCAGCGAGTCAACCAGATCCACAAGTCCGCTGCCGGTTTTGAGAATGGTCAAGGTGCTGGAGAACTCGAAATCGTTCAGGTCGCCGACGACGAAGATATCCGCGTTCGCATTCACTGCCAGAATGTTTTGCACGAAATTACTCACAATGGCGGCTTGCTGATGACGCTGCACTTCCGAGCTGCGCAGCGGCGGCTGGATGTGACCGAATAACGGATCATCGCCACCTTTGGAGTTGAAATGGTTCGCGATCATGAACACCGTGCGGCCATTAAATGTGAACTCCGCTGCCAGCGGTTTGCGGCTGGAGCTGAACGCACTGTTGGTGGGATCAATACGGCCGGGGCTGTATTGCAGTTGCGCCACACCGGCGTTGTTCACGACGCTGTTGGATGTGGTCGCGCCCGCACCGGCGCGATCAACGAAATTCACGCGCGCTGGATTGAACAGAAAGCCAACGCGGATATTGCCGCCGGGTTGCCCGCCATCCTGATCGTCGGCCGGATTGATACTGCGGAATTGGTACACCGGTCCGCCCGCCGTCTGAATCGCACTCATCAACATATTGAACGTGGTGGTCGCGTCCACGATGCTGTCGTTGGTTGGCCCGTTGTTATCTTGCACCTCCATTAGCGCAACGATATCCGGCGCGCGCAGATGGTTGACGATCTGGTTGGCGAGCGCTGCGAATTTAGTCGATGCATCCAGCGGTGACAGGTTCTCGACATTAAACG
>JANMQQ010000470.1:0-2140 GCA_031370545.1 Gammaproteobacteria bacterium | reverse complement strand
CCGGCACCATAAAATCACCCGCGAAGAACTGTCGGTGCGCGAGCATATGAGCCGCATTCTGCGCGCTTTGCAGCAACAGGAATTTATTGAATTCAGCCGCTTGTTTGACGTCAATCGCGGTATCTCGGAGCTAGTGGTTTCATTCCTTGCTATCCTGGAACTTGCCAAGGAAACATTAATTGAGATCACCCAAAATGAAGCGTACACCCCTATCTATGTGAAATTGAGCCATGCTGTCACCCGCAAATAATCTAAGTGATCTTAAATTAGTTCTCGAAACGGCTTTGCTCACCAGCACCGAGCCACTTTCAGTGATCGAGCTGCAAAAATTATTTGAAGAGGAGCTCGGTGCGGAAATCTTACGCAACGTGTTGGAAGAATTGCGCGCCGAATGGTCGCAAAAAGGCGTCGAACTAGTTGCAGTCGCCAGCGGCTGGCGCTTTCAAGCTAAACCGGAATACCAGATTTTTCTGGACCGGCTCAACCCAGAAAAACCCCCACGCTATTCGCGTGCGGTATTGGAAACGCTCGCCATCATTGCCTACCGGCAGCCTGTGACGCGCGGTGATATCGAAGAAATCCGCGGCGTTGCAGTGGCCAGCACTATTCTAAAATCGCTGGAGTCACGCGGCTGGATAGAAGCCGTGGGTCAACGCGATGTACCCGGCCGTCCCGCGCTTTACGCCACCACCCGAAACTTTCTTGACGATTTGAATTTGCGCTCGCTGGATGAAATGCCGCCATTGGAAAATATGAATAAATTGATCGAACAAACTGAGGCGGATTTCGGTCCCTTACCTAACCCGCTATGAAAAATGAAAATCAAGGTCGCGGAGGACGGCGTAGCCCAACGCGCACCAGCAAACCCAGACCAGGTGAACCTAAGCATGCAGCCGAATCCAGGCCGGTTAAAGCAGTGCCCGAGTTGTCCACCGATGCGCCGCAAAAACTGCATAAAATGCTGGCGCTGGCGGGCTTAGGTTCACGCCGGGATATGGAAACAGTGGTGCAATCCGGACGCGTCACCGTCAATGGCCAGATTGCGGAGCAAGGCATGCGCGTGGGTCCGCATGACATCGTCAAACTGGACAAGCGCATCGTTAAACTAAAGTTTGATAACGAACTCCCGCGCGTATTGCTCTACCATAAACCGGAAGGCGAAATCGTCAGCCGTGATGATCCGAAAGGCCGCGCCGACGTCTTCGCGAAACTGCCGCGCATACAGGGTGCCAAATGGATTGCGGTCGGCAGGCTCGATTACAACACCAGTGGCCTGTTAATTTTTACCACCTCGGGCGAACTCGCCAACCATCTTATGCATCCGCGTTTTGAGGTCGAACGCCAATATGCGGTGCGCTTGCTGGGACAATTGACGGATGAGCAGATCACACAACTGAAACAAGGCATCCAACTGGAAGACGGCTGGGCTAAATTTGAGGTGCTGAGCGACCAGGGTGGCGAAGGCGTCAATCATTGGTATAACGTGGTGCTGACAGAAGGGCGCAACCGCGAAGTTAGACGCATATTTGAAGCGGTCGGATTAAGAGTGAGCCGCCTGATGCGAGTGCGCTTCGGCATCATCGGCCTGCCCTCGCGCTTGAAACGTGGACAAGTGGTCGAACTGTCGCCGGAAGAAGTAACGCAAGTTGTGGAATGGGTCGCGGCTAGTAAAGAAGCCCCTACGGAGGAAGGGTAGTCGATCGGCATCGCTTAGCACATGTCCCGTCGTGCACAGCCTCGCCTTAATTCAAATGTGCAGCCAGCGTGGGAATCACCAGTTCCCGAAACAGCGCGTTGATTTCCTTGGGAGGGAGCGGCCGCTTGAAATTAAACCACCAGGTCAGCACGGACATGAAGGTCGCGCCCAGAAAATGAATGAAAAGTTCGAATGGAACCTCTGAAGCAGTTCTCCGCTTGAAAAGCGTGTGCGCCTCCTCCTTCATCAACTGCACCAATATTTCTTCAATGCGCTGCCGCACTATAACCCAGCCCGGCCCACTCACCAGAGACCGATAAAGTTTCTTGTGGTCGTGAGCGTGTTCAAACATCGCCAGACTGAAGCCGATCACTTTTTCGTAGTTTTTGTTCGAAGGAGTCGGCGTGGTCATCTGCGCATTGCGCAGCAACTCCTGCAAGCCCT
>JANMQQ010000459.1:0-4033 GCA_031370545.1 Gammaproteobacteria bacterium | reverse complement strand
TCCGGCGCCACACTGGGCGATGCCGGGTATTTAAAGTTTGTGCGCGATGCGTTGATGCGCAGCGACCTGCCGCCGCGCGCTATCTGCTTCGAGATCACTGAAACCGCAGCCATCGGCAACTTGACCAATGCGCTGTCGTTTATTCAAAACGTACGGACATTAGGCTGCAAAGTTGCGCTGGACGATTTCGGTTCCGGCTTGAGCTCGTTTTCCTACCTCAAAACGCTGGCGGCGGATTATCTGAAAATCGACGGCTCGTTTGTGCGCGACATGCTGGTCGACCCGATGGACGCGGCCATCGTTGAAGCCATCAACAGCATAGGTCACGTAGCGGGCATGAAGACCATCGCCGAATTTGTGGAACACGCCGACATAAAAGTCGAGCTTGCGCGCATCGGCGTCGACTACGCGCAGGGTTATGCGATTCATCGGCCCGAGTCGATTGAGAGCAAGTGCGTGATCTGATTGGGCGGAGCGCGGCCATCCCGGCCGCTTTTGCGTGCTGAAAGCCCGCGCTCCCGTTACACCTGTCACATTTATCTCACAGAATCGAAAATGAAATCCGTTGCCAATTGGTTGCGGCGCCGCAGCCGTGGTTGCTTCGGTATCGGAACGGGTAACGCTCCATTTGGAAAGAGTGATGTCCAGTTGTAACTGATCCGACAAACCAAATGACAAGTTATGCGATATCGAATATCCGTCGTTGCTCGGATCGTGTTCGAAATGGAGCGTCGTATCAAATTGTCGACCCCCGGCCGGTAACGTGTACGCTTCGTTACTGAGCGCAAAGCTTTGTCCGATCACCCATAGGGTCCTTGAGTTGACAAGCATCTGCGTGTCACACGATCTACCAAGGGAGCCATTGTTGTCTTTTACGTTCGGCAGTTTAATTTCTGGTGTGTGAGCTTCAAGAACCCGTCAATATTGGTCAATACGTTCCGTGTATCCCGATCCCTGGCGCACCGCTCAGTGGTGGCTAAGTCTGGCGAGGTACGCTCTTTATTACGCAAACCTCTGCGTGTATCCAAGAAGGAGAAGCACCATGTCCCGTTACACTAAAATCGCTATTCTTGTTTCTGTTCTGGCCTCTGTCGGTACCATCGCCTATGCAGCCAAAGCCATGGAAAACGATGCCCTGTCCATCACCAGTGCCAAAGTTCCCATGACCCAGGCCATCACTGCCGCCGAGCAACACGTGAACGGCAAGGCGGCTCGCGCCGAGTACGAACAAACCAATGGGGAATGGGCGTATGACGTGGAAGTGGTCAGCGGCATCAAAGTGTTCGACGTTAAGGTTAATGCTGATAAGGGCACGGTCATTTCCTCCGTAGAGGATAAAGCCGAGCACGATGACGATCACGACAAGCAAGACTGATTTCCTCGTCTGCCGGATTATCCTTGGCCAGTTAGGTAATCCGGTTTCGGAGTCTTGATGGGAGAATTCTATGCCGCACTGTTCCGGTTAATCAACGGGCAAGCACGCGGTACCGTCATATCTTCGCTCCACCGATTCGTCGTGGTTGGGTAGTGAAATGAAGCCCTATGTTTCTCCTAAGTGTTGCCTACGATAGTGATGCTCGTCATCTCGCACCCAATTGATCTCGACCGGACAACAACCCATGAATACACCTTCGCGTGATTGCACTGCTCGCTTGCTGAACAAGGTTCCAGAAGTCACGATTTTCTTCTGGGTGATCAAAATCATGGCAACAACCGTGGGGGAAACCGCAGCGGATTTGCTGAATTCTAAATTGAATTTAGGGCTCACTGGCACCTCGCTTGTCATGGGGGGATTGCTGCTGGCTTTTCTGGTCATGCAGATACGTTCCAGAAAATACGTTCCGTGGATTTACTGGGTCAGCGTGGTTTTGCTCAGTGTTTTCGGAACGCTCCTCACCGATAATCTGGTGGATAACTTCGGCGTGGCGCTGGAAACAACGACCGCCGTGTTTAGCGTGGCGTTATTGGTGACGTTTGTGAGCTGGTACGCGAGCGAGAAGACGCTGTCGATTCACACCATTTACACCACCCAACGCGAGCTCTTTTACTGGGCGGCTATCCTGTTCACGTTTGCCTTGGGTACCGCAGCGGGTGATCTTACCGCAGAGGGTTTGCACCTGGGTTACGCGACCTCTGCGTTGATCTATGGTGGGCTGATTGGGGCCACCGCCATTGCGTATTACGTCTTCAAAGCCCATGCGATCACGGCGTTCTGGATTGCCTACGTGTTGACGCGGCCGTTTGGGGCGTCATGTGGTGACTTTTTGTCACAACCCGTTGCCAACGGCGGACTCGGTTTTGGTACGGTGGGAACGAGCCTGATATTCCTGGGGGTCATTTTGGGTTTGGTCAGTTACTTGACTATGAGTCAAAGGAAAGGGCTGGTCTCCGAGGGGCAGCGTTGAGCTGGGTACAGAATTTAATTGAGGTGAGCGGATGCGGGTGCTGCTGGTCGAAGATGACAGCATGATCGGTGAAGCGGTTGAGCAGGCGCTGAAAGATGCAAGCTACGCCGTTGATTGGGTGCGAAACGGTGTTGCTGCACTGGCGACACTCGATAGCCAGGATTACGGGGTGGTATTGCTCGATTTGGGATTGCCAAAGACGGACGGCATGGAGGTGTTGCGATTGATCAGAGCGCGCGATAATCCGGTGCCAGTGGTTGTCATTACTGCCCGTGATGCGCTCGACGACCGCATTCGCGGCCTGGACACCGGCGCAGACGATTACCTGCTGAAACCTTTTGCGATGGCAGAGCTGCTGGCACGCATGCGGGCGGTCATCCGGCGCAAAGGCGGCACCTCGGGTCCGGTGCTTTCGAATGGTGTGCTGACGCTCGACCCGGCCACGCGTGAAGCTGCCGTGGGAGGTGCCACATACTGCCTGTCCGGGCGGGAGTTTTCCCTGCTGCACGCGCTGTTGCTCCGGCCCGGTGCGATTCTGTCACGCAGCGAATTGGAGGACCGTATCTATGGATGGGGTCAGGAAGTCGAGAGCAATGCGGTTGAGTTCCTGATTCATTCCCTGCGTAAAAAATTAGGCAGTGGCGCGATCAAAAATGTCAGGGGGGTGGGATGGATGGTCTCCAAGGAAAAATAGCGCCGTCATTGCAGCTCAGACTATCCGCCGGGCTCGCGCTGGTGATCGTGGTGGTTGCCCTGGTCGCGGGTGTGTTTTCGTTCGTGTCGGCGTTTCGTGATGCCATCGAGTTACAAGACGATCAGCTGCGGCAGATGGCTGCCTTGATCAATCGACAGCGCCTGTCCGTCACGGTCATGGAACCGCAAGAGGATGTCCCCGACTCTGACCCTGAATACCATGTTGTTGTCCGGTTATTGCGGCCGTCGGGCTCCGAAGGGCCGGAGCCCGACGGGGAGCTGCCCGGGTTATCTGAAAATTTGTCCGATGGTTTTCAAACGGTCACGATACCCCCGTTATCCTGGCGACTATATGTCAAGACCCTGGATTCAGGTTCCCGGATTGCCGTTGGCCAGCAAACCGCAGCGCGTGATGAAATCGCCCGTGACGGCGCATTGCGGACGCTGATGCCGTTCCTGATTCTGGTTCCGATCTTGCTGCTGGTGGTGGGCGACCTGATTCGCAAGATGTTCAAACCCTTGAAAAGGATTGCATCGGATATTGATCGGCGTTCCGACCAGGATTTGCGTGAAATTCCTGAGACCCACTTGCCTTCTGAAATCCGCCCGTTCGTGGTCGCGATCAACCGGCTGTTGTTGCGGGTCGCCCAATCAATGACGGTGCAGCGCCGTTTTGTGGCGGACGCTGCGCACGAATTGCGTTCGCCGTTGACCGCGCTTTCGTTGCAAGTCGAGGGGCTGGAAATCGCAGACATGTCAGATCAAGCCAGGGTGCGGCTGGCTTCGGTACGCAATGGCATCCAACGGACACGCAGCCTGCTGGATCAACAGCTCACTTTGGCCCGTGTACAGGACTCAACTCACGGGCAACCTGCAATGGTGTCGGTGCAGCAGGTTTTTCGTCAGGTGCTGGAAGATTTGATGCCTCTGGCGGA